>NZ_JBFAZJ010000019.1:0-165103 GCF_040681715.1 Streptomyces sp. NPDC051582 | reverse complement strand
ACGATGCCCGGCCCTTCAAGTGGACCAAGACCGCCGACCAGATCCTCGACCGCATCTGCCGCTACTGCGACAGGATCTCCGAACCAGGTCACTAGTCGACGATCACCAACTCCGGCAGGGAGCCGGAAGGGTCAGGAGGACAGTCTGTAGGAGGGCCCTCGGCCGTGTGCCTCCAGACACGCACGTAGGTAGCCCTGCCCGCCCAGGTGCCGAGGTCTGCAGTGTCGGCTGTGTATTCCTGCCAGGCAATTCCCCGCTCAGCGAGATCGAGCCGCGCGTTTGCCGGCCTCGCTGCCCACACAGTGACGTGGGACAACGCATCAATGTCCTGCCTGAAGGGATTTTCCGGATCGGCCGCCACAGTCGGGGCCTGCACAGATCCGAGACGGTGAAGTCCGAGGCGGGACAGCGAGTACGCCACTGCGGCTTCGCCTTCATCGCCCCTGTCGGCGGGCACCCTGACAGACGCCCCCTGGTAGCAGGCCGCCTCGTAGAGAACCGACTCCACCGCCTCACTGACGCCATCACGCATGGGGAACCTCCAGGAGCTGCAAGGCCAGCTGGCCAAACAGCCGGACCCGTTGAGCCCACGTCTCCAGCATGGCAGGCGGCCCGCTCCGCCCGTTCCTGCTCGCTGACTTGATCACGCACACCTGACCTGCCGAGGTCAAGGACAAGCTCAAGCATCCCGACCCGCCGTCCTCGGGGCGTCGGGGGCGCCAAATTCTGGCGGTCGTCACCCGCCGCATCCCCCACGAGGAACAGCGCACCAGGACCAGCCCCCATCTACACAGACGCCAGCCGTTGGCCACCGTCAAGGTGGTCTCCGGCAAGCCTTGCCCCAGTCCGCCTTGGCGATTTGGTCCGGCAGCCGCCGATCACCCGGCCGCAGCCCGGCGCGAACCCGGGGGTCAGCCCGTGCCCGGCCGGCGGATGGGGGTAGCGGTTCAGCTCGAAGCGAGTGCCGTCAGCGGCGGCCAGTGGCCAGGATGACGATGAACTGGCCGCCGCCCGCCTTCGAGGCCGACGGTCACCGGCAGCCCCGGTACCAGTCGGGAGAACCGGTCCACCAACCGTCCAAGCGATCAAATAGAGGTCACGTCCTCCGCATGCCCCGGGAGCCCCGGTGACCACCCCGACACCCGCCCCGTACCTGGGCACCGGGGCAGACCGGCTCCTGCCCGAAATGCCACGCACCGACATGCTGCTACGGAGTCGGCGCTGCGCCCCCGAGCGTGTGGCGCGCAAGGCCGCGCGGCCGGCACGTTAGGGGGCTGAACCGTGGACGAGCCCCCCCGCGCCGTTGCGCCTTCAGCTCCTGCGGTTCCTGGCAAAGGTCCAGGAACCGCAACCGCAGCGAAACCGCGACTGGACCGCCACCGAAGTGCAGCACGCAGCCGAGGCCGTACGAAGCCTGCGTCACCGCCCCCGGACTGCCAGATCGAGCGCGGCATCGGCTTGGGCCGGCTCCCGATGCGCGTCCACGCCGGAGGTCTGCTGGGACGTACGCAAGCGCTGTACGGCCATAACCGTGGACGAGGCGCGGAGGGCCCTGGTCGAAGGCATACCCGCCCGTATCCACCGCCGTCGCGACACCATGCTCGGCGTGCTGGAGTGAGCGGATACGCGCAGGGTGGAGGAATGCGCCCCGACCTGCGCGTGGTCGTTTACCCACCGGACGCTGAGGGCGCGCGTGCTGTCCGCGTCGGCGGCGAGATGCTTGGCCGCGCCCTTGGCCCCGGCGACCTACTGGAGTTTCTGCGCCGCGCCGCCTTGGTCCCCGACGGCGTCCACCTCGACGGCCCACTCCTGATCGAGTGGCGCGGCGGCGGGCCAGCCGTCTGGAGCCCGGACACCGGCGGAGCACGAGCACAGTAGTCGGGCCGCCATCTCGCCGGGGTTGCGGCCCGACTGCTGCACGGTCAGCGACTTGGGCCGCCGGAAACGGCTGCCGATGGATCCCGGAGACCTCTTCTCCATCATCCTCACCTGACACACCGCCTCCGGCCGCCCCGTTGGGTGAAATGGGGCGTAGACGTGTGCCTCACCTGAGCAGCCCACACGGCGCGCAGCCCGGGCACGTGCGTGGCACGGTGACAGAGCGAGGTCCACGCACGGCGGGGCCCGGCCGGACGACAAGCCACCCCGGCCGGGCCCCGCCACGCACGCCCCACCCGGCAGTACCTTCTCCGCCTCCGGCCGTGCGCCACGGCGGCTGGCCGCGGCAGGGGCCACACTTCCCGCACCCCGACGACTCTTCACCGATGGAGATCCCGTGCTCGAACGCAAGCGGCAGGGCAGCCGGACCGAAGTCACCTTCGTCCTCCCCGAAGACACCCCCGAAGGGCCGGTCAGCGTCGTCGGCGACTTCAACCAGTGGAACCCCGCCACCCACCCCCTTCAGGCGCGAGGCGACGGCACCCGGGCCGCCAGCGTCGCCCTCCCCGCACACACCAGCCACTCCTTCCGCTACCTCGCCGCCGGCGACTACTGGTTCGACGACCCCACCGCCGACCACCACGACGGCACCAACAGCCGCCTCCACACCTAATCGCGGCCGAAACCTGCACCGACGCTGCCCCAGAACACCACGTGGCTCGGCGTACATGTGAAACGGTGACCGATCGCAGTGGGGCGGCGCGGTGTAGTGCCCGGGTCAGTGATATTCGGCGTCGGTATGATCCTGGTGCCGGGGCCGGCGGCTGGGGCGGGGCCCGGGGCTGGGGCGCGGCGGGTTCCGGCTGCGGTCAGCTGCGTGCCGCGCCGCCGCCTTCGGCGGTGACCAGCCAGGAACTGCTGCGCAGCCACACCCCCCGTGTTCGTCTCATGGCGCTGCAGGGCGGCTGCCAGTGCCTGGCGCGCGGCGTCGCGCGGGGGCGGGGCCACCTGGTCGAGGAGGTGATCGTCCGGGGCCGGAGCCCAGGAGGAAGGCCGCCGCGTCCGCGCGTCGGCGCCCCGCTTCCACGCCGCTTCGATGTGTTGCACCTCCACCCGGCTGAATCGGCCTGTGGTGACCAGGTCGCGGATGCGGCCGGGATCGGCGAGCGGGAACATGCCGGGGCCACCAGCCTTTCCGAAGCCGCCGAGCGGCAGGATGTCCTTGAGCGAGGGCAGCACGGCGAGCCACTCGTTGGCCGTGGCCTCGGCCGCGCAGATGAAGGACAGCCGGCCGCCGGGGCGCAGCGCGCGGTGCTTGACGTCTAAGGTCTCAGGACGAACTACGCCTCAGTCTCCGGCGGTCAGGCGGCCTGGGTCGAGAGTCCCTGGGTCAGTTGGTCTTGCCAAGAGTGCTCCGGGCCGCGAGGCGGAAGTCCTTGACTGCTTGATAGAGGATGCGCTCTCGTGCGGCGGCGAGGGCGGTGTCTTCGGCCGTGTGGGTGGTGATTCCAGCGTGGGCGTGCTCGGCCATCCGTCGCATGACGTGTGAGAGATCGCTGGAGGCGTGGGCGACCCGTTCCGTGACTTCCGCGACGGATGCAGGCCCTTCGAGGATGACGATTTCGCCGGCTCGGTGGACCTCGCGGGCCAGGGCGATGAAGCGGTCTATCTTCTCGTCAAGGCTGGGCAGATCGGGTTGGTCGGAACGAAGTGCGTCGAGGATGGCGTCCATGGCTATGTCGCGGTCATGGAGCGCGCTGAGGTAGCCGGTGTATGCGTCGCGGCGGTGCTGGCGGCTCCATTGGGCGTGCTGGGACCGTGCTTGCGCACGGCTGTTCACGATTGCGGCTCCGAGGGTGGTGACGGAGCCGACGGCGGCGCCCAGCAGTGCGGCGAGTCCTGAGTCCATGGGCCCCAGTCTGGCGTTCTTGCCGTTCATCCAGTGCAGCGGGGCTTTGTTCCGAACTCGCCGCCATGCTTCGGCGGCCGGCCGTCCTTCTGGTCGTGGACACGGGCGGTGTCGGGCATCGCATGACGCGGTCCGAGCGCAGGCGGGAGGCCAGTGAGTAGGTGGGCGATGCAGGGCCCGTCGTATCCGGCGTCCAGCACCACCAGGGCCTCGGGATCGTCTTCCTTCCTGGTCTGCGGCGATCAGCCGCTCGACGAGCGCGCGGAGTTGGACGGCGGTCACCGCGGCGACGTCCGCCCCGGGTTCCAGGCGGACAGCCTCCGGCACTGCGGTCCATGATGTGCGGCCAGTCTCCAGGGCGGCCACGGAGGAGTACGGCCAGCCCGGCACATCTGATACTTGCCTTCGCCCCGGCCGAACGTGCGGCAGAACGAGCGGTCCGGGCAGGTGCTGGCGTCCGGCCGCAGCCACGGCGAGACGTCGACGGCCAAGTCCAGCCGGCCATCCGGTGTCCGGGGCAGGGCTGAGACGGGCGCCGATCGGTGGAGGCGAGCAGATTCCCCTGCTGCGTCACGACGACCACCCCGACTGCTCGCGCGGATACCCGCAGTGCCCGCTCTCACCCCCCGCAGATCCGTCTCCGCGATCGGGCGCGCGGACATGACGGTGGCGTGCGCCCTCGACGAGAGCGCACGCCACCATCTGTAACTCGTGCCGGCCGCGCCGGCGCCGTCGGGCTACCAGCGGTACCAGCGGCCGCTGCTGCCCTTGGGACGGGCAACGAAACCGATCAGCCACAACACCAGAACCGCGATGGCGACCCACCAAAGGATCTTCAGCGCGAAACCGGCACCGGCGAGAATCAGGACGAGCAGAAGCACAAGAAGCAGGGGAACCATAGTTATCAACCTCCGAAGCGCCGTGTGCCCGCACGCCTGCCGCCCATGCGTGCGATTTTTATCTGTTTCTTAATTGGGGCAGCGGGCAACAGAACGCAGCCCGCGTTCCACGGCGCCCGCGCGAGGCCAGGCCGGCTGCGGCCGGTGGGCGCCCCCGCGGGCAGCCGCCGCGCCGTGTTCGCACGAAGTCCGGCCCCCGCCGGTTCCTGACCAGGGCTGGGTCAGATTGTCCGCGCCCCCGGCCGGAGGCAGTACGGCCGGCATCCACGCCGGCTCACCACCGCCGCAGGTTGAGGGGTGGGTGTGAGGACGCTGCGCCGAGGCCCAGTCCGCGGCACGCTCCTTCTGCGACCGAAGTGGCACAGCTCTTAAGTCCTGTCCGGCTGATCATGTGACGGTCGCCTCGCGTGGGTCATTGTTCGGTTTGTGGGGCGGGGCGATCTGACGAATGACGAGTGGGCGCGACTTGCGCCCCACCTGCAGAAGTCCGATGCCGACGCCCGGGGCCGGATCGACTGGAGCATGGTGAGTGTGGACTCCACCTCGTGCCGAGCCCATCAGCATGCTGCCGGAGCTCCGTGCAGGACGCCGCGAGTTCCCAAGCCGAAATCAACACCTCGGCAGCGCCACCTCGACGAAGGACTCGGTCGTTCGCGGGGCGGTCTGACCTCCAAGATCCACCTTGCCGGGGGGGAAGGCGGTCTCCGCCCTCTGGCGCTGCTGATCACTCATGGTCAGTGGGGGGGGACAGCCCGCAGCTGATCCCAGTCCTCGAACGCATCCGGGTTAAGCGCCTCGGCGGTGGGCATCCACGCACTCGTCCCGACCACTCGGGCGGCGATAAGGCATACAGCTCCCGCCGTAATCGCCCGCTACCTATGCAGACGCCAGATCAAACACACCATCCCGGAACCGAAGGACCAGCGAGCCAACCGCAGGCGCCGAGGAAGCCGAGGAGGCCGAGGAGGGCGGCCAGCGGGCTTTGACATGGAGAGATACAAGCGCCGCAACGAGGCCGAGCGCACGATCAACCGGCTCAAGCACTTCCGCGCCCTGGCTACGCGCTACGACAAGCGCGCCTACGTCTTCCACGGCACTGTCACCGTGGTGTCCCCCCGCCTGTGGCTCAGCCCGTGATCGGGCGGATAAAACGGTGGCTTCCTGATTCGCTTCCCTGCCACGATCCGGGGGTGACCACGTTGTTCCTGATGATCGGCCTGCCAGGGGCCGGAAAGACCACACGGGCTCGGCAGCTCGCCGCAGAGCACGGCGCGCTGCGTCTGACGCCCGACGACTGGATGATTCCCCTGTTCGGCGAGGCGGAGGCGGACGGGAAGCGCGACGTGCTGGAGGGCCGCATGCTCTGGCTCGCCCTGGAGGCGGTCAGACTGGGCACCAACGTCGTCGTGGACTACGGCTGCTGGTCACGGAACGAACGGTCCGCGATCCGCTGGCTGGTGGAGGCCGAGGAGGCGTGCTTCCGCATGGTCTACCTGCCGGTGGACGAGGAGACCCAACGCACCCGTATCGCCCACCGCTGGGCGACCACCCCCGAGGAGACATTGCCAATGTCCGAGGCCGACATCCTGCACGGGCGCGCGCATTTCGAGGAGCCCGACGCCGCGGAGCTGGAGGGCCACAGGGGCGCCGGCCCGCCGCCCGGGTGGGTCGACTGGCGGGAGTGGGCCGCCGACCGGTGGCCGTCGTTCGCGTGACTGCTGCGGCCCACGACAACTCAGCCGTACCCGGCGTGCCTGCACAGCCTGAGATGATCCGCCGGACAGCCCCTGGTCAGCGGCGTATCAGACGGGCCCGCAGCTCGTAGAGATCGGCGAGGCCGGCCCGCTCCACCAGCAGCGACAGCAAACGGTCAATCCCGCCGTCGTCACCCGCGTCGACCGCATCGACGATGTCCTTCACAAGTCTGCTCATAGACATGGAATCAGGCCTGTTCACAGCCGACCCCTACCCACCAGCGCAGCCCAGCAGACCGCTCACACGAGTGCCCTGCCCCCTGAAAGCCGCAGACAGAACCTCGCTGTCAGCCTGCCCGAACACGACCGGCCGGTATCGATGATTGAGGAGCTGGCGCTGCAAGGTTGCGAACCCCATATCGCCGCGTCGGCCGCGGCCCGGGCGAAGGCCTCCAGCGCCGACAGGCGTTCCAGACCGCTCGCACGTTATAGGGCGCGGCCGCGGAACTTGTCGGGTTGGGCTAGAGGCCAGGACCACTCGGGTGCGATGACGGTGTCGAGCTGGTGACGCTGACCGCTCACGGTCTTCGCCTGGCCATGGGTCTGCGCTACTTCGCGTAGGTGGGCGTGGGCCGTGAGCTCCACGTGCGTGCCGCCGCAGCCGGCCGCGTTGTCCAGCAGCCGCTCGCGCTCCGCCGCATCGACCCAGGCCCCAACGGAGCTTGGCGGCCGTCCACTCCGCGCCGTACCGGCACAGCGCATCCATCGACGGCGGCAGCCACTCGGCGGGGTCCTGGTCCGCCTTCGACCGGTTCGAGCGGGCCGTCACCGCGACCAGGAAGGACGGCTGGCTCTGGTGTTCGCGTACGCTTCGCGCCTTTGCGCGGGACGCCGGCCGTCCGAGACGTGGTGGAAGGAGATGAGGACCGCCTGAGAGGCCTTGGCCGAGGTCCCGCCGCCCGCGGACCGCGAGGCCGTGCGCGAGAAGTACCTGCGCCGCGTCATCCCCAGTTCACCGGCCACCAAGTCGAGGACGCACCTGGACCACCGCCCACGGCGATCTCCGCTACGACAACGGCACGCGCGGCTCGCACATCCTCGACTGGGAAGGGTGGGGCCGCGCCCCGTACGGCTACGACGCGGCCACCTTGTACCTGTATGCCCTGCTGGTCCCCGAGACGGTCGCCCGCGTCCGCACTGAGCTCGCCCGCCCCCGTCCTGGCCCGGCCTGAGGCACGCACCGGCCTGCTGACCGTCTGTGCCCCAATCCTCCAGGCCCAGGACCGCATCGACTTCTCAACCGAGCTCGGCGGCCCCGTACGCGAGTACCCGCCGTAGGAGCCCGTCACACCTGGTTGGTCCTGTTGGACCCAACGGGACCAATTGGTGAACCTGAAGCCCCGAGAGGGGAGACTCGTACGAAGTTGCTGTGCCCGGTGACCGGGTTCAGCACGGCCACCTTCAGCGCCCCCCTGGCGGCAGCCTGGATGCGAGAGAGCCACATCTGATTCGGCACCAGGATCGTCAGGTTTTCCGGCCACCGCGCGAGCGCTCGGGGATCGGGACAGACCACACCGGCCAGATCGAACTCGCCGCCTGTCCATCTCGCCCGCGAATAGACGAGCAGTCCGTTCCCGTGGGCCGGGCTCTGGTCGCCGTACTTGATCGCCTTGCCGGATGCAGACCGGACCATCTGCGTGAAGGTCTCCCATACCAAGGCATCCAGGCCCGCGTACTCGAAGAAGCCCGCCAGCCGCTGCAACTCCGCTTCCCGCACACGCTTGCGTTCCAGCGCGCGTTCCTCGGCGTCTCGGCGGCGTTGCGCAGCAGCAGCGGCCCTCTCCGCGGCCTCCTGACGGCGACGCTCGGCATCGGCGGCCCGCTTGACGGCCTCGGCCTCGGCTTCCAGCTGGGCGCGGGAGAGGGCAAGGCGCTCGTACGCGGGAGCCGTCCACCACACCGTGCCGTTCATGCGGGTGTGGACGTGCACCCGCTCTTCTAGGACCCACTTGATCGCGTCACCGAGCGAGCAGGTTATGTGCTCCCACTTCGCCTTCGCCTTCAGGGTGCGCGGTGCCCAGAGGTAGCGCACCATCCCGTGCCAGACTTTCCAGGTCTCTCCCCGCTGCTGCGGGAAGCGGACCCGCAGCGAGGGCACGGCGCGCTCCCACGGCCGGTCCTGCAGGGAGACCCAGCACACCGCCACTCCGTCTCGTGCGTAGCGGTCCGTACGCATCCGGGCGTCCTGCGGCGTCATCGGCGAGAGCTGCGCCTCCAACGCCATGAAGGGCTCGCCGTGTTCGTCGAAGACCATCACGTCGGCGCGCCAGTTGCGGGTCTCGCTGCTGACTTCCAGCTCTGCCCGCCAGCCCGCTGCCCGGGCCGCCATGGCCAGTTCCAGCTTCAACAGATGGTGCTCAGGGGACTCGTTCGCCAGCTCGCAGTCTTCGGGCCGTACCTGGTGGTAGAAGTGCCGGGCGCTGCGCTGGGAGACCCGGGCGAAGACTCGTCCCCGGCACTCCGGACACTCCAGCTCCAGCTCCTTGACGCGATGGACGTCCGTCCAGGCGCGACCGCACCCGAGATCGTCCAGTGACGCGTCCAGCCTGCCCCATAACGGGTGTACAGCCGTGTATCCCATGAGCCCCCCCTCGTGCGCCCCACCGCCAGCGTCCCCAGCACCGGGTGGGCTCACGCCCTGGTGCCTGTGCGCCGCCGGGTCCTGCCCGCCGTCCTGCGTCGGGCGGAGGACGACACCCGTTACGGCCGATGTCCGCTTCGCAGGTCGCGCTCCCTTCCACACGGTACGGACAGGGGCAGCCGCGATCCAACTACGGAGGAGCCGCGTGCCGTTCCGTGTGGGGGTCACTCTCCTGGTCGGTCACCACGGGAAACAAGTACACGTCGTGGACCGGGTGCGGGCAGGCCCGCCGTGGGGCGGCAGGCGCGTCCCAGGTCACGCCGCGGCCGTGGGATTCGCCGATTCGGCCGCGCGTCGGTATTCGGCGTTGATGCGCTGGGCATCTTCGAGCTGGTCTTCGAGGATGACGATCCGGCAGGCCGCCTCGATGGGAGTGCCCTGGTCGACGAGTTCCCGGGCGCGGGCGGCGATGCGCAGTTGGTAGCGGGAGTAGCGGCGGTGTCCGCCCGCGGAGCGCAGTGGGGTGATCAGGCGGTGTTCGCCGATGGCCCGGAGGAAACCCTGGGTGGTGCCGAGCATTTCGGCGGCCCGGCCCATGGTGTAGGCGGGGTAGTCGTCGTCGTCCAGGTGACCGCCGAGCGGGCCGGTCGGGTTGTCTGCTGTCATTGCACCTCTCTGTGGAACGCGTGGAGGGGCCCGGGAGCATGTGGCTCCCGGGCCCCGAAGGAACTGCTACACCATCTGCCGACCCTAGTCCTGCGTCGGCCTTCTGTTTCCGCCTGCCCGGCCTGAGCTTCGCCGGGGGTGCGGGGATCGCGGTTGCTTGACCGGAGACCACCTCACTATCGATGTCCTGCGGTACCCGGACTCAGACTTCCGCCCGGGCGATCCTGATGGCGCTTGGCTCCTCCGTTCTTCCCTCTGGATCAATCACTTACCAAACGGGAACTGCGTACTGCTGGTGTTGCGTCCTGCTGGTGGCCTCTTCCAGCGCCACTTCGGCAGCCAGCCCCGTCGCCCATCCTGCATCTGCTCTGGCTTAGAACCCCACTGCCGAACCTCCCGGTGCGCGCGCCCGCAGCCGACGCCTTCACCGAGGTACTGCGCACTGACTTCACTGCTGGTACTGCCAACTGCACTTACTACGGGTACTGCCACTGCGGTACTGCCTGCGGCGGCCCCTGATCACTGCGGGCCACCCGGTCCGGCCACCAGCCCCGTCGCCGTCCTGCAACTGCTCTGGCTTCGAAACTCCGTCACCGCACCGTCCTGCGCACTGCAACTACCGGTACTGCGGTCCTGCTTCCCGGCAGTTCGTCTCTGCCGGGCCCTTCGATCTCTTCGGGCTACGAGAGAAACCATAGCCAGCCCACAGCCCAATGTCTACTCCAGCCAACATAGATTTTCGGGCGTTCGACGATGAGGTAATCGACCTCGAACGGCGATACCAAAAGCCCTGGTCAGCGGCGTTCGCCGGGTTGCCAGCCCCAGCCGGGGCGCAAGCACTGATCTGACAGGAGCAGGCATGGGCGACTGAAAGACCTGGTGAACCTGATGAATACGCTGAGCCTCGACATCGCGGCCGCCCGCTCCACCGTCTCCGTCGCCGACGCCGACGCCGACGCCCGCGAGCGCACCCAGCCCTTCCTCGACCGCCTCGCAGGCCCGGTCGGAGCCGGGACCGCCGACAGCGCGGCCCTGGTCTCTTGGAACTCGTCACCAACGCCCTGCGCCACGCCGGCGAAGCTGCACCCTGGACCTGACCGCCCACCCCGACAGCATCGAGGTGGCCGTCCACGAACCCAGCGGCGATGTGACAGGCGGGGGCAGGGGCCACAGGATGGTGTCTGCGAGGCGGAAGAATCGTTTCGATGGCGTGAGGCCGATCATGGGGAGGTCGAGCCGAGTCGACACCGTCGGAAGGGCACTGTCGTGATCCATGCTTCGCTGGTATGCCGAGCCTGTTCCGGCACCCTCTACGCCGTCTCCGCCAACGGCGGCGGCACCGTATCCCTGCCGACGTGGAAGGTCGACCACGACCGCACCCCGGCTTCCTGTCCTCTGCGCTCTCTACTGCCGCTGGAAGGAACAGCCGCTCACATCCATGAGCTGCCCGACGCCGGCCACGTCCTGACAGGACCCGCCTGACCTCTCCCGGCCCGCCGGCGCCATGCTCGGGCCAGGCGATGGTGCCCCGTTCGTTTAGGAAGGGTCCCAGCGGTCATACGCGGCGCTGTAAGACGTTTTCTACGAGCAGGGAGTGATCAGCTGTGTCTGGTGAGCAGAAGGCCGAGGCGAAGGGCGAGCAGGCCAAGGGCAAGCTCAAGGAGACCGCTGGCCGCCTGACGGGCAACGAGCGGATGGCCGGCGAGGGCCGCGCGGAGCAGGCCAAGGGCGACGCGCGTGAGGCCAAGGAGAAGATCAAGGACGTCTTCAAGCACTGATGTTCACGCCGTCAGGGCCGGGACCGCAAAGCGGTCCCGGCCCTGACGCATGTCGGCAGGCAGCTGGCGGGGCGTCAGGCGGCGGCGGGCTGGGGCCGGGGCAGTTCCGCCTGGCCGAAGAGGAGGGCGTAGCCGCCCGGGAGCCGGCGCAGGATCCGGGCGAGGAGGTCGGGTCCGGCCAAGCGGGCGACGACCGCGAGGACGGCCCCGGTGTCCCAGCGGGTCGTGGCAGGAGTGGCGCCGGTACGGGCGGCCAGGTCTTTCACGAAGCCCCAGCCGGTGAGGGGCTCGGTGTCGGGGATCTGGGCGGTCAGGGTGAGGGCGGCATCGATGGGCAGGCACTGGGCGAGGTCGATGCGCTCGTCGCCGGTGAGCTGGCGGCCAAGGGCACCCAGGACGTGGTGGACGGCTTCGGCGGCGCGTTCGCGGGTGGGGTAGGCGCCTTCGTAGCGCACGCGTTCCAGCATCTGGTCGAACGTCATGGCCGTCTGGGAGGCGTTCGGTCGAGGCTGGTCGTACATGGCTGCGGTTGCCTTTCTCTGCGATGGGTGTCCGGCCTCGGGCCGGTGGTGGTCTGGTGGGTTGGAGGGGGTCAGGTGGGTTGGGCGTGCCCGAAGAGGAGGTCGTAGCCTGGCGGGAGCTGGAGGAGGATCTCGCGGGTGAGGTCATCGCCCGCGGTGGCCGCTGCCGTGGACAGGACGGCGCCGATGTCCCACGGGGCCGTCTTCTCGCTGGCGCCCTCGATCCAGGCCGCGGTCGCACGGACGAACCGCTCCGCAGAGAGCGGCTCCGCCGCCTGCAGCGGGTTGAGGAGGATCAGGGCGTACGTCTCGGGGAGGCGGGCGGCGAGTTCGGCCCGGACCGTGCCGACCAGGTGTGCGCCGAGCAAGGCCAGTACGACGCGGGCTACCCGGTCGGCTTCCTCCATGGTCGCGTACTCGCCGCGTTCCCGGACGTCGGACAGGAACGACTCCCTGCGGATCGACATCACGTCACCTCCGGTGAAGGTGGAGAGGCCAAAGAGGGGGTGCGGAGGGTGGGTGCCGGAGGGGGAAAGGGGCTCTCCCACCCTCCGCGACCGGCTGAGGGGCCCTTCAGCCGGAGATCTGCTTGCGCCCGGATCCGGCGCCGATGCTGACCTTGCGGGGCTTGGCGCGCTCGGCGATCGGGATGCGCAGGGTCAGGACACCCGCGTCGTAGTCGGCCTCGATGCGCTCGGTGTCCAGGGTGTCGGCCAGCATGATCTGGCGGGAGAAGACGCCCAGGGGCCGCTCGGAGAGCTCCATCTTCACGGAGTCGGCCTTGGCGACCGGGCGGCGCTCCGCCTTGACGGTCAGCATGTTCCGCTCGACGTCGATGTCGATCGCCTCGGTGCTCACACCCGGCAGGTCGAAAGCGATGACGTACGCGTCGCCCTCGCGGTAGGCGTCCATCGGCATGACCGACGGCTTCGACCAGGTACCCGACGTACCCGACAGCTGCTGGACGATCCGGTCCATCTCGCGGAACGGGTCAGTGCGCATCAACATCGCGAAACACCTCCAGTTGGTTCAGGCAGAAACTGCCAATGCGCTTCAACGTGCTTCCGTTGTAACATGTCATCCAAGCGATGACAAGCAAGGTGTCATCTGAAGGATGACACGGCTACGGAGGGCCCCATGAACGAAGCCGCCAAAGCGGCCGCGCCCACTACACCAGTCCCCTTCCACGCTGCGGCCGCTGCGTTGCAGGCCATCGACCAGTCCATGAAGGACGCGCAGCGATCCGCCGCCCGGACGCCGGTCACTGCTGGGGCCGACGCGGGCCCGCATCCGGCACTGGCGGCATTGCTGATGCTGCGGGAGATCCGCGAGGAGCTCGCATCGTGGGAGAGCGGGCTGATCGAAACCGCGCGGGAGGCGGGTGCGAGCTGGGCCGAGCTGGCCCCGCCTCTCGGCGTGGCCAGCAGGCAGGCAGCCGAACGCCGCTACCTGCGCCTGCGCCCTGGAGCTGCGGACACCACCGGCGAACAGCGTGTCCAAGCCGTCCGCGACCAGCGCGCCGCCGACCGCACCGTCTCCGCCTGGGCCGGGGAGAACATCGCCCCCCTGCGCCAGCTCGCCGGCCAGATCATCGGACTGACCGACCTGGCCGCCGACTCCGACGACCAGATCAAGACACTCACCGCGGCACTCGGCGAGGACGGGGCGGCACAGCTCGTCGAAGCCCTCACCGCCACCCACCAAGCCCTTCGCCCCGACCACCCCGCACTCGCCGAACGGGTCGACGAACTACGCGAGCAGACCAGGCGTCTGCGCTCCGGCAGCGACGACAAACGCCGGGCATGAACCCTTCATCAGCTCATTCCTCCCGCCACGCAACCAGGAGCCTCTTCTTATGATCATCAACCGTGAACCTCACCGCATAGGGGCCGGCTTTCCCGTCGCAATCCTTGAGGACACGGTGACGGTCCGGGCGCACGGCGAGATGGACCTGGTGACCGCCGAAGACCTGAAGCACGCTCTCGCCGAGGCACTACGGCACGCCTCACCCGCCCGGCCGGTCCTCGTCGACTTCAGCCAGGTCACCTTCTGCGACTCCGCCGGCCTCAACACCCTCATCACCGCCCGCATCACGGCCGAGACCCACGGCATCCGAATCAGTCTCACCGGCCTTAACCACCAGATCCGACGACTCCTCGAAGTCACCGGCACCCTCCCCCTCTTCACCACCAGCGCATGACAGCGCGCCACGGCTGCCACCTGGGGCTTAGCGCCGCAGGCACACCTGACCCCAACAGGACTCGCCGATGCACGGGGCTCGCCCCGCTCTCATCGCCGTCCCGGCAGGCGGGCCCAAGGGACTGATGGGGCTGGAATTCGGACCTTCCGCACCGCGGGGATCCTCTACGGGGCTCACGCCCTGCCGCCGCACAGCCTCTGAACAGCGCGGCACAGGGCGGCCTCGGGGCGGCCGTTTGGGGCCGGAGATCGGGGACACACGGCGTCGTGACGGCGGCGTCTTCGCCGACGGACGACGCCGCGACTGCTGGCCGCACCGGCACCCCTTCCCCCCGGTTGCCGGGGTGCGGGACGCCGCCTCCGCACCCCGGCAACCAACACCCCGAGTCGCCACCGGCTCCAGCGGGCACACGCCTGCCGACGTTCGGGGGCCGGGACGGGCGCCGATCGGTGGAGGCGAGCAGATTCCCCTGCTGCGTCACGACGACCGCCCCGACTGCTCGCGCGGATACCCGCAGTGCCCGCTCTCACCCCCCGCAGATCCGTCTCCGCGATCGGGCGCGCGGACATGACGGTGGCGTGCGCCCTCGACGAGAGCGCACGCCACCATCTGTAACTCGTGCCGGCCGCGCCGGCGCCGTCGGGCTACCAGCGGTACCAGCGGCCGCTGCTGCCCTTGGGACGGGCAACGAAACCGATCAGCCACAACACCAGAACCGCGATGGCGACCCACCACAGGATCTTCAGCGCGAAACCGGCACCGGCGAGAATCAGGACGAGCAGGAGAACAAGAAGCAGGGGAACCATAGTTATCAACCTCCGAAGCACCGAGTGCCCCCGCGCCCGCCGCTCATGCGTGCGATCTTTATGTGTTTCTTAACCTCATCGGCGGGCATATGCACTCGCTCACTCCCCTGCCCCCAGAGCGGGATGACGTCGCGGGCCGTGCACGCTTGCCCGGCCGCTGCAAACGTCCTACGCGTTGAGCCGACGCCGTTTCCGCCCCTGCTCCACGGCGCCGGTACGGCCATCCGCGGCGGGCCCCGCTCCTCTTCGGAGCAGCCCGCTCTCACACGCGGCCGGCCACCACAGCCCCGTTCCGGCTGACGCCCGGAGCGCACCGGGTCGCGCGGCACGACGCGCCTTGATGCCGGATACGGGAAGCACATTTCGTGTATTTCTTGACGGGTGTACTGGTCAGGCCTGATGATCTGACCGCAGCGGGGCGCCACGAGGCGCGGGCCGCACCCTTCGAGGAGCTGAGAATGAACGTCCTGGTCACGCCGTCGATGTCCGCGTCCTCCCGGAGCTTCCACGCGGACGTGGCTGAGGCCGATACTCGCCTGCCTCGGATCGCCGAGCCTCGCGAAGTGGCCCCCGCCGACGCCCGCTCCCTGTCACAGGTCTTCTTCGAACGCCTTCAGCACCTGGAGGAGGGCACGCGGGACTACCAGTTCGTGCGCAACACCCTCATCGAGATGAACCTGTCCCTGGTCCAGTTCGCCGTCCGCCGCTTCCGCAACCGCGGCGACGGCACGGATCTCGAAGACCTGGTCCAGGTCGGCACCATCGGTCTGATCAAGGCCATCGACCGCTTCGACCCCGGCCTGGGCAACGGGTTCGCCACCCTCGCCCTCCCCTACATCACCGGGGAGATCAAGCGCCACTTCCGCGACACGACCTGGGCCGTCCACGTCCCCCGCCGTCTGCAGGAACTCCGCGCCGACCTGGCCCAAGGCAAGGAAGAACTCGCCACGCTGCTGGACCGCGAGCCGAAGGTCAGCGAACTCGCGGAACATCTCAACCTCACCGAGGAGCAAGTGATCGAGGGCCTCGTCGCGGCCAACGGATACTCCAGCCAGTCCCTCGACCACAGCCAGGACGACACCGCCGACGCAGCCCCCCGACCGCTGGCCGAGGTCCTTGGCGCCGAGGACTCGGCAATCGAACTCTTCGAGGAACTCCACGCCCTCGCGCCACTGCTGGAACAGCTCGACGAGCGGGAAAAGCTCATCCTGGAGATGCGCTTCGGCCAGGAGATGACACAGGCGCAGATCGGAGCCCGCCTGGGCATCTCCCAGATGCAGATCTCCCGGATCCTCACCCGCACCCTGACCACACTCCGCGAAGGCCTCCTGACCCCCTGACCGGCACAGCCCCTGTAGGCATCCGGCCGCCGCGCCCACGCTTCACAAGGGCCAGGGCGGCCGGCCCCGTATTCCAAGATTGGCCAACAACCACGTCGAACGCCTGCTCTCCGCCAGCAAGGGCGAGTCCATCGAGGCACTCAACGCCCACTGGAACAAGGTCAAGGGCAAGCACGTCAAAGACCTCCCGGATGCGGCACGCACCATCGCCGGCGCTATGGACCTTGCCGCTGACGCGGTCTGCGCCATGAAGGCTGCCGCCGAGGTCCAGCTCGGCTACTTGGCCGCCGAGGCGGGTATCGCGCTCTCCCTCATCCCAGTCACCGCAGGCCTTTCATCACTGTTCGGCGCCGCCGCGATGCGCGCCACCCAGGAGGTGGTCGAACGCCTCATCAAGGAATGCGTCGAGGAAGCGGTCGGCTACATCGTCTCGGTCACGGTGACGGTCGAAGGTCTTCCCGCGGGGGCGGTCGCCGTGGTGACCGTGACCGCCGGCCCCACCGCCGTGGGGCGGGGCCGGTGGTAGAGCCCGTGGTCGGTGACGGTCTCGACGGCGAGCTACTGGACGCCGACGGGAAGAGAACTCAGCCTGCGTCCGCCGCTCAGCCCGGCACGGCAAGGGATTCCGGCGCCGCGGCGGCAGGGACGTGCCCCTGCAGTTCGACTCCGGCAAAAGACGGTCCGCGCCAGCGGTCCGAACTTGCAGGTGAACCTGCCCGAAGGGCGCCCGGCAATTCGGATGACGCGGCATGCTCCGCCTGCTCGCGGGCATTCGGGCCGTCCCGTGCGCCGGGGACGGCCGTGCGGTGGCTGCTCTTGTCGGTGGCAGCCCGCATGGGGCGGGGGCAGGTGAATAGTCGTCAGTGCGGATCGCTTCTCTGTCACCCTCAGCCCCTCGTGTATCCGCCGTGTCGCGGGGGAGATACAGAGCGCAATCCGGCCCACGTTCAGTACATGCCAGAAGGGGAGCAGTTCTTGCCCGCCGATCACCGTCTCATCTGCCTGCCGGGCGTGCCCAGCGTCACCATCCACAACCCGTTCCCGATCCGCGTCCACGCCGATGAGTGGACGGCGGAAGAGCACGTCCGCGCATGGGTGCGCCGCTTCCGCCTCGTGACCACCGATGCGGCCGCCGCACATTTCGATCAGGCGGAGTTCGGGCGTTTCGCCGCCCGGATCAAACCCGACGCCATCGACATCCGCACCATCGCCGAATGGGTGTCCTGGCTCTTCCTGGTGGACGACCAGTTCGATGACGCGGGCGATCCCGCGTCCCAGGCGCAGGCCGTCGACCGGTTCGTCGCGGAGCTGCGGGCCGTCCTGCCGGTGGACCTGGGGCCAACCCCCGTGCCGACATGCCCCGGAACGGCGGCGGCCGCCGACATGTGGCCGCACACCGCACCGCCGATGAGCCGCTCCTGGCGCATCCGCTTCATCGACCACATCTGCGACTACATCGACCTGTACCGGGAGGAGATCGCCTACCGGCGTTACACCACCCCGCCCACCGCCGACGAGTACATCCCCTACCGGCGAATCATCGGCGCGGCCGACCCGACCTTCGACCTCATCGAAGTGGCCGAAGAATTCAGCCTCGACCCTGCCGTATTCGACAGCGGCATCTACCAGCAGATGCGGCTGGCCGGGAACGACATCGCCTGCTGGACCAACGACATCCTCTCCCTCGCCAAAGAGTCCGCCCGGGGTGACCTCAACAACCTCGTCGCCGTACTCCAGCACCATGACCGGCTCTCCCTGGAACAGGCCCTGAACAAGACCGCCGCCATGATCAACCAGCGCGTCGGCACCTACGTGCGGCTACGGGACGAGTTCACCAACGCATTCCACGACTTCAACCTCCCCGTCAACGACTGGTACAAGACCGTCAGCGCCGTCCACGGACTGGGCACCTGGGTCGCCGGCAGCCTCGACTGGCACCTCCTGTCAGGCCGCTACACCCGCATCGAACACACCGAACCCGGACAACACCCCAGCTACTTCGAACCCGTCACCGAACCCGTCCCACAACCAACCAGACCGAGCGCCATCCCTGCCTGACCGGCATCCCACCAGCGCCGGGGCAGCAGGAGCTGGGGGCGGGTCAGGGTGCCGGTGACGGCGCCGACGATCGCTTCGGTGGTGGCTCTGCGGCGGATCTTGGTCCCGCCGCGGTAGCCGGGCAGAGGGCGTCGTAGCAGTTCCTCGCCGTCGAGTTGCAAGAGGTCGAAGGCGACGAAGTAGGCCAGCCATCGGGTGGCCAGGTCCAGGGCCGGGGCCCGCGTGCGCGGCCTGAGGGCCGGCGCTGCAAAGCCTGACGAGCGGAGGAGGTCCGGGACGGTGCGCGGGCGGGGCTTGGAGCCGGTGGGGCTGGGATGGTTCTCCAGGGAGGTGAGCTCGTCGTCGCGGGCCCGGTTGGCAGCAGCGCGTTCGTGTTCGCGTGAGGCGGGCGGCGAAGTGCGTGAGGACCGGGGCGTGCTTGCGCCTCCCTATCCTTCAGCGGCCTTCTGGGCGGCGGCTTCGTTGGCACGGTCGATCTCGGCCATGTGCTCCTCCGCCCAGGTCCGCAGCCCCGCAAGCGCGGCTTCCAAGGACAGTCCGAGCCCGGTGAGCCGGTAGAAGACCTGCGGCGGCACTGTGGGCTCGACCCGGCGCGACACCAGCCCGTCGCGGGTCAGGTTCCGCAGCGTCACGGACAGCATCTTCTGCGATACGCCGGGCATCCGGCGTTTCAGCTCCGCGAACCGCACCTCGTCCGGCTCCGCATCTGCGAGCGTCTTGACGGCCATGGACGTCCACTTCGTGCCGATGCGGTCCAGCAACTGCCGCGTCGGACAACTGGGATCGAACAGATCGCCGCGTGCCCCGTGACCGGCGCCCCGGGCTCCACCGGTGGTCACCTCTGGCTCACCGCCTTACCTCAAAGTGCCGTCTGGGAAGCAATCGTTCAGTTACCTATCGTTGCCTGGTCACCAATGGTAACCGCTCGGGGAGGCTCCCTCATGCCCGTCACCACCGCACACCACCTGCGCCGCATCGCGACGAACGGCGTGCAGCTCAACGTCGCCATCGCCGGCGAGGGGCCCGCGGTCCTCCTGCTGCACGGCTTCCCGCACACCTGGCAGCTCTGGAGCGGGATCATGGACCGACTGGCCGCGCACTACCGGGTCATCGCCCCGGACCTGCGAGGCTTCGGCGCCAGCGCACGCGCCGCCGAGGGTTACGACGCAGGCACCCTCGCCGCCGACGTCGAAGGCTTGCTTGACGCACTCGGCGAACCCTCGGCCGCGGTGGTCGGCATCGACGCGGGCGCTGCCGTCGCATTCCTGCTCGCGATGCGCCGGCCCGGTCTCGTCCGGCGCCTGGTCTTGATGGAGGCACTGCTCGGCCGCTTGCCAGGAGCAGAGGGCGTTGTCGCGGGCGGGGAACCGTGGTGGTTCGGCTTCCACGCCGTCCCCGGCCTCGCCGAGAGCGTCCTGGCCGGTAACGAGGCCCCGTACGTCGACTGGTTCCTCGACTCGGGAACGCTCGGGCGGGGGGTACCCGGCGGCATCCGTGCAGCCTTCGTCCACGCGTATGCCGGGGCCGAGGCCCTTCGCTGCGCGTTCTCCTACTACCGGGCCCTTCCCGTCAGCGCGCAGCAGATCCAGGACGCAGTCGCGACGGCTCGGCTGACCATGCCCACCATGACCGTCGGTTCTCACCCCGTCGGCCGCGGGCTCCAACTCCAGCTGCGCCCCATCACCGATGACCTGATCGGACACCACCTCCACGACTGCGGCCACATCATCCCCCTGGACCGCCCCGACGCGCTGCTCACGCTCCTCACTCCCTTCCTCGGCTCCGATCTGAAATCTCCCCCTACGTCTCCCCGCACTGACGGAGGGTCGGGCTCGCCGACGACGAGAGGTTCGAACGCTTGAAGGCCGAGTCGTATGCGTGGACGTCACTGACACCACGCTCCAGGCCGCGCAGCTCCTGGACGCCGAGGGCCGTTCCACCGTCCGCGGCGCCCCACCGCCCTGCGGTCCACGGGAGTGGCCGGCCGCGCGTGGGTCGCATGACCGGTTCATGCGGACGTTCGGCGCGCTGCCGGCTTCCAGGGACCGTGCGGCGGGGTGATGTTGGTGACATGAGTGCCCCGCGCCAGAACGGACTGGTCTCCTGACCGCGACGGCGTCCGGGTGGACCACCGAGGAGACCCGCACCGGCCCCCAGGTCGACTGGACGTACCCACCGCGAGCGCCATCCTCCGCCAGGAACTCGAAGCCCTGCTGAGCGACCTCAGGGCCGCCGCCGAGGCCCGCACCACCACCGCCCGAGCCGCCCTGCGGCACTGGCGTTTTGAGCACAAAGACTGGTTTTTTGGCATTTGGGGAGTGTCGTGAGGGAGCGCCGGGCAGGAATTCCCCGCCCGTGACTCCGTGGGGAACCTGGGGTAACCAGTTGGAACAGCAGGGAGAGTTCAGCATGCGCACCAGCCGTACGTCCCTCGTCGCCGTTGCCGTTGCCTTGGCGGCGCTCGCGAGCGCGGGTACCGGGCAGGCCGCGACAGCGGGCGCCGCCGCCCCGTCGGCCTGCCGGCCGGCCAACCACCTCGCGAAGATCACGCAGGACCGGGCCAGTGCCGGGCACGTTCACTTCCGTGTCACCCTGACCGCCCCGAAGGGTTACGCGCCGTGCCGCCTCGCCGGCTCCCCGACCGACGTGGCCTTCGCGCACCGGGGCACACCGCTCGGCATCACGGCCGGACGCTACGGGGACCAGACCGCCCCGGTGACCTTCGGGCCCGGCCGGCCCGTCCACTTCGACATCCAGGTCCCCGACAACGGCCACCGCGCCCCCGCCGACGGGGCGTCGTTCACACTCAGGGCCCCCGACGGCGAGATCCCCGGAACCTCGGCCGCCGACGGCCCCTTCGAGGTGGCCGCCGGCACCGTCATCGGCCCCGTCCGATCCGGAGCCTGACCGGCTCTGACCCGGCCCGGACACCCGCGCAGGGCCCGGCGGGTGGGCATCAACCCTCCCCACGCAGCCCGGGTCGAGGCGGCAGGCCTGACGAGACAGTCGCCCTGACTTGCGGGGCGGGGGGGCAGCCCGGGTTCGGCGCGGCGGTTTCGGAGGGTCAGTCGGGTGCGCGGAAGCCCCAGCGGCGCCGGGGCTTCTCCCCGGCCCCCCTGAACAGTCGGCCGCTCAGCAGCTTCGCGGCCGTCGGGTCACCGGCCGCCGCGGCCCGCCTGTACCACTGTTCGGCCTCCGCTCTGTGCCCGCCGTGGAAGAGCAGGTACCCCATGTTGACCATCGATGTGACATCACCGGCGTCACCCGCGCGCCGCAGCCACGGCTCGGCTTCGCGCCACTTGCCGAGCTCGCAGAGCAGGCTCCCGAGCGGCCCCATCGCCCCGGCCTCCCCTCCCTCGGCGGCCCGCCGGAGCCACCGCTGCGCTTCCGGGGCCCGGCCGGTGCGCCCGAGCAGGAGCCCCAGGTTGACCATCGAGCCCAGATCTCCCGCGTCGCTCGCGCGCCGCAGCCATGGTTCGGCCTCGTGTAGCTTCCCCGCCTCGCACAGGCGGATGGCCAGGGCGGCGATGGCAGGCAGGTGCCCGGACCCGGCGGCCCGGCGGTACCACTGCTCGGCTTCGGCAGGCCGCCCGGTGTTCTCCATGAGTACGCCGAGGTCGTACTGGGCACGGTCGAATCCGGCGTCCACCGCGCGCCGGTAGGCGTCCTCGGCCTCCTGCGTCCGGCCCGCCGTGTAGAGGAGCGTTCCGAGGTTGCTCATCGCGCTCGCGCTGCCGGCGTCGGCGGCCTGTCGCAGGAACGGTTCCGCTTCTCGTGCCCGGCCGCTGTCGTACAGGAGGACGCCCAGGGTACCGGCGGCTCGTGGATGGCCTGCCCGTACGGCCTGGCGCAGCCGGAGTTCGGCCTCCTCCGCCCGCCCGGTGGTCTCCAGGAGGACCCCGAATTCGTAGAGGGCGGTGGTATCGCCCGCCTCGGCGGCCTTGCGCAGCCACGCCTCCGCCTGGGGTCCGCGGCCGGTCCTGATCAGTCGTTCGCCGAGCAGGCTCATGGCGGTGACATCGCCGGTGCGGGCGGATCGCTCCAGCCAGGGTTCGGCCTCGTCGGCCCGGCCCCGGGCGAGCAGGGCTCCGGCCAGGAGCACGATGGCCGTGGGCTGGCCGGTCTCGGCGGCGCGCCTCAGCCATGGTTCGGCCTCATCCATCCGGTCCGCCTGCTCCAGCAGACGCCCGAGGTGGATCATCGCGGGTACGTGGCCCTCCTCGGCTTCAGCCCGGTAGGCGCGTTCGAGGTCGTCCCTCGCGTCGGGTCCATCAGGTCCGGCCGGTCCGGCCCGTCCGGCGGTGGATGTCTCCGCGCGCCGCCGGGCGGCCGTGAGTCGCATGTCGGCGGCCTCTTCGGCCCGGCCGACGCGTTGCAGCAGGTCGGCGAGGAGTGCGTATCCGCCCAGGAGGTCAGCGGTGTACGCCTGCGGGTTCCGCTCCGCCAGATCACGAAAGGCAAGGACGGCCTGGGCCGCCGCGGCGAGTCCGCCATCGAGGTCGGTGTCCAGTACGGACCTGACGAACGCGTACGACCACTGGGCGCGCGCCAGCTCCGGGAGGTGGGACCGGGAGTCGGATGCACTCCCCTCGCCGCCCGGTTCCCCGCTCAGTTCCTCTGCCAGCCCCAGGGCCCGGCGCGAGCAGTCCAGGGCGTCCTCGCGCCGGTCGGCCTGCGCGAGGAAGCCGGCGTGGTTGCGCAACGCCGCGACCAGGCCCACCAGGTACGCGCCGGGGTTCTCGTCGGCCAATTTGCCCCAGGCCGTGATCGCCTGCCGGGACCGGTCCAGGGCTTCTTCGCGGAGCCCGAACGTCCACAGGTGTCCGGTGTGCGTGGTCAGGGCACTGGCCAGGTCCGGCAGGTGGCTTCCCGGAATGATCTCAGCCAGTTCCGTGAAGTGCTCGACCGCCACGGCGGAACCGGCCACCGCCTCCACCAGGTCGCCCGCTGCGGCATCCAGGAGCGACAGGTTGAGCGACAGACGTGCCTCCATCGGGCGGCTGACGGCGCGATCGGCCTCGCCCAGGGCACGGTACTGCTCCTTGGCACGGCGATAGCAGTCGCGCGCCTCCTCGTGCCGCCCCTCCTCGTACAGCAGGGTGGCGTGATTGGCCAACGTCGTGCCCGTCGACAGCGACTGGACGCGGGGGAACGGAATGGATTCGGGCAGCGCTGATCCGATCAGCTCGACAGAGCGGGCGGAACACTCCAGGGCCTCGCGCCGCTGTCCGGCCTTTGCCAGGCGGTTGGCATGGTTGCCCAGTGCCTCCGCGAGTAGCACCGCGTGGGCGTCGGGGTCGGCCGACACCAGGGTCTCGTAGAGGTCCACGGCCTGCCGTGACCTCTCCATGGCCTCCTCGTGCTTCCCTGCGTGCGCCAGGGCGACCGCCAGCGCGGACAACGCCCCGGCCCGGTCCCGGGGCGGGGCGGCGGGATGACTGTGGAGGTCCGCGGCCCGCCGCGCGTACGTCAGGGCCTCCGCCCACCGCCCCGCGCGGCCCAGGCACAGCGCAACGTGCCGGTACAGCCCGGCCCGCCCGGCATCGGAGGCGCCGGGTTCGACGAGGGCGGCCAAGCGTACGGCGACGGCGGCCAGGCCGGTGTCGAGGTCCACGTGCGGCATGCCGCCCAGCCTCCGGAACGCGGCCCGTTGGATGGCTTCGAGGATCTCCCGGTCGGTCCCGCCGATGGCGCTGATGGCCACCAGGGCGGCGCTGCCCGCGTCGAGCGCGACGTCGGGGTGGTCGCGCAGGAGGGGGTGCAGGACCTGTTCGGCGAGGTGGGGCCATCGATCGGCCGCCGAGGCCAGGAGGGTCACGGAGCGCGGGGCGACGGAGGCGGCGCCGGGCGACGTCAGCAGTGCCTTCGGAACCCCCAGCGCCCACGGGTCGGCGCGGTACCCGGTGACCGTGTGCCCGGGCACGGTCAGTGCCAGGAAGTCCTCGGCCAGCCGGTCGGGGTAGAGCGGTTCGAGTACGGTGCGCGGGTCCATCGGCGGGTAGACGCGGGCGTGGTCGCGCAGGAGGGACCTCAGGGTCCCGGGTGCGTCGGCCACGCCCGCCCGTTGCAGGGCCGTCGCGGCCGCCTCCCAGGTGGAAGCGCCGGTCAGTGTGGCGACGAACGCGACGCTCGCCATGTCGTCCGGTGGGGTCCGGAAGTCCAGGCCGGCCGCGGCGTTCTCGTACAGCCTCCGCCAGTTCTCGTGCTCCCGCTCCAACAGGTAGGCCGACATCCCGGCCGGGTCCCGTGGGACCGTCCGTCCGTGGACGTGCGCGTCCACGGCGACGAGGGCCGCCATGTGCACCGTGAGGGTGAGCCCGAAGGCGGGGTCCGCGAGCTGCACCGCGGAGGAGGCCGATGCCGCGTCGGGGCGTCCGTACAGTTCCGCGAACTCGGTGCGCGCGGTGGCGAACATGCGCCCCCGGTCTCCCGGTTCCACGGCCAGTGGCGCCAACTCGTACTCGGAGGAACCGGCTCGTCCACCGATCATGGACTTCACCGCCGGCCACGCGTGCGGCGTGCGGGCCACCAGCAGGACCCGTACGGGCACCCGCTCCCCTCGGGCGCCGCCGCGTGGGCCACCGTCGAACATGCTGTTGGCGAACAGCCAGGCCAGGTCCCGCAGGGGCCACCGGTCGGCGTAGTCCACCAGGACGAGCAGCCCGCGGAGGTGGCCGGCGCGTGCGTCGTGACTGCCCGCGGACTCGGGCAGGACCGTTCCGCCGTGCCGGACGACGATGGTCTTCCACCCCTGACGGACGGACCGCGCGGCGAAGTGATCGGCCAGCCGGGTCTTGCCCCGGCCGCCCGGGCCGTGCAGCCAACGGACGGCCAGGGCGCGGCCTTCGTGGCTTTCGTGGCTGGCGCCCTGGGCTCCGGTGGGGCTGTGACGGCCCGCGCCCGGGCCGCGCCACCGGATCAACTCCTCCACCTCGGCCTCGCGTCCGGTGAACGGCACGACCGCGTTGGCCGCGTTGAGCAGTCGGCTGGGCTGCTCGATCCACGCCGGGTCGGGATCGCCGTCCGGCGGTTCGTGCTCGGCGAGTACGTACACGGGCCGGCCGTCACCGTGGATGTGGATGTCCGCGTTGATCGCCCCGTACGCGAAGCCGTCGAACGCGTAGACGTTCTGGACGATCCCGGCGCCCTCGGAGCCGTCGCCCCAGGACGCCTCCGCGGGTTCCTCTCCACTGGGCGACCGGGGCACCGTCATGCCTGTGTGTCCGACGAGGGGAGCGCTCCGAGACCGGGTGGGGCGGCGGGGGCGTGGTTGTGGATGCTGCCTCCGATCACGCCCTGCGCCGTCGAGTTCGGGGCGCTCGCCGTGACGTGCTGGGTGGTGGCCGTCGTGACCTGCGGGTGCTCGCGCCGGATCTCGGTCAGGAGCCGCTCCAGTTCGCCGCGGGCTGCCGGATCGGTCAGCAGCAGGTCGCGTAACCGGGTCTCCCATACCACCGCCACGCGCGCTCCGGCATCGCGGTTCTCGGGCTGTGCGTCGGCCAGTTCCCGGGCCGAACGCTCCAACTCCGCCGCCATCCGCTCCTCGGTGCCTTCCCGGCGCCAAAGCCGCGGCAGGCCCCGCGCGGCGCCCACCAGCCCGGTGGCCAACGCGGTGACAAGCACGGTGCCACCCTCGTGTGCCAAGCTCTCGATCACTTCCGACATGGTCGGCTCCTTCCCGCTCTCCTTCGACGGCGGCCCGAACGACCGCTCCACACCAGACGCTACGAGCAGACGGCCGACGACGCAGGAAGATCACCGAACAGGCAGGTCACACGAGGGCGGAGCGACCGAGCCGCGCCCGCCCGCGAGGCTGCGCCACGGCCAGAGCGGCCCGTATCGCGGGCTCGTCCCACGCAGAGCTGTCCTGCTGCCCGGCCGGCTCCAGTCCTGCCTCGTGCAGCAGGCCTGGTCCCGGCCCCGAACGGCGCAGCTTGGCCCCGGCAGGAGGGGGTAGGAGCCGGTCGATCGAGTACAGCTACGGTGTGTCAGGAGAGTGGCCGGCGATGACGGATGACGCGTACTTGTTCCTCGCGATGAGCGCGGACGTCTGGCAGGGGACGCCGCTTGCCCTCGTCGGAGAGCTGGAGTGCCTGGACACACCCGCTGTCCGTGCCTGGTTCACGGCCCAAGGCGTGAACCAGGCGTCCTCGGTGGTGCGCGTCATTCCCCCTGAGCAGACCGGGCTGATCCCGGAGGAGGCCGAACGGCTCCCGGTCCCGCTCAGCGAGGAGGAGTTGGAACGCGTCCGCCGCGCCACGGCCACTGACCAGGTCGCGGGCATCGAAGAGGAGCTGCTCGCGTTCCGGGACAGCGAGGACAACCGTGACGGCCTGCTGCGCCGGGCCCTCGCCGCAGGTGTACCGGCGCACCGGATCGTCGAACTCTCCGGGGTCGACCCGTCCACGCTGTCCTCGGCCTCCCGGGGCTGAACGCCCCCGGCGGGGCGGGCGGACCTGCGCGTCGTGACCCACATGCAGGTGGGGAGCAGCCGTGAGCACCGTGACGGGGGCTTTCGGCCACCGTCACGGGACCCACCGCCGTTCCTGACCTCTACTCCCCCGGCACGGGGGTCTTCGGGCGCGGGCGGACCGGGATCGGGCTGCGGGGCCGCGGGGCCGCCGGCCGCCGCCAGTTCGTCGGTGCGCGGTCCAGCGCAGGGCCCGGCTGCTCTTCGATACGCCTGGCCATTGCGGCTTCCTCCCACGGCCGGGCACTGCGCCGCCGACGCGGTCTGCCCCTCGTACTCCTCGCCTCAGGCGTCGAGCGATCGCAGACCGTCACCCCAGCGTGCCCTTCGCTCCGCGGCACTCTGCTCCCACCAGGGGACACCGCGCTCCCCGAGAGCCACCTTCGCCATCTGCACCCGGTCCCGGGCGGCTTGCTCCGCCTCCGCGTCGCCGGCGCGCCGGGCGGCGGCCACAGCGCGGCGCGCCGCCATCAGATGGGCGCGCAGTCGGGCGGACGCGTCGTCCGGGACGGCCGGATCGGTGGCGCGCCACCGGCGCCCCCCGATGACGACATGGTGCCCGTCGGGGGTGAGAGGCTGCGACGTTTTCCCGTCCACGAACGGCGCGTGCCCGTTTCAGGGCGTGACGAACCCTCTTCAGCGCCGAATGACACGGAGCGGTTCGGCGGGGGCAGGCGCACGGGAGCCCCGATACGAGGTGGAAAGCCACAAGACGGACCGGTCCGCTGTGCACAGGGCGAGCGCGCTGCGCAAGAAGAGCAAGTAGCGCGCTGACGGCCTTACGTTCTGTTCGCGCCGGACCCACATCGACGGCTTGGCGGGTGACATCGCCGTTGCGGGGTAGTCGCCCCGTGGCGAAGACATGAGCATCGCGACCCTGAGCGGCATCGCCTCGGGCAGGCACACGGCGCCGCACACCCGTCCGGACGGCGGCGGCGCCACTTCGAGCACCGGAGCGATGAGTCGCCCGTTCCAGCCGATCGAAGAAGGGCAAGGTGTCCCCATCATGACCACGACAGAGCGACAGCCCCCCGTCGCCGACGACTCGGTGGGCGCCCTGGTTTCACGCGCCTCGCAGCAGATGTCCGAGTTGGTGCGCGAGGAGATGCAGCTGGCCCGGGCGGAGATGACGCAGAAGGGGAAGCGCTACGGGAAGGGAGGCGGCCTCTTCGGCGCCGCAGGGATCGTCGGCTTTCTGACACTTCAGGCCCTGGTGGTCACCTGTATCGCCGCGCTCGCCCTCGTCCTGCCCGTGTGGGCCTCCGCCCTCATCATCACCGCGGTCCTGGGGATGGTGGCGGGCGTGGCCGCCCTGGCCGGAAGGAAGCAGATCGCCCGGGCCGGCACTCCGGCTCCCGAACAGACCATCGACAGCGTCAAGGCCGACCTGGCCGAGATCAAGGAGAAGGCACACCGATGAACGACGACGCCCGAACCAACATCGGCACCCCCGCCCCCGCTCCGGAAGACCGTGGCTCCGAGGAACTGCGCGATCAGGTCGAGCGCACCCGCGACGAGCTCGGCAAGACCGTCGAGGCCCTCGCCGCGAAGGCCGACATCAAGGCGCAGGCGAAGGAGAAGGCCGCCCAGATCAAGGATCAGGCCGCGGAGAAGGCAGCGCTGGTCTCCGACCAGATCCGCGAGAAGGCTGGTGACGTCACTCACCTGGTGAAGGACAAGACCCCCGATCCGCTCATGGAGAAGGCCGACCGGGCAGCGGCGGCCGCACGTACCAACCGCACCCCGCTCCTGCTGGCCGCAGCCGCCGTGGCCGTGATCCTGATGGTCCGCCGCGGCCGGGGGCGCCGGTGCTGAGGGCGTCCACGACCGCGTACGAGCCCGTCGGGCAGGCCCTGGGAGCGTCAGCGGCATGATCGCGAGCGCCGCCTTCAAGCAGGCCCTCCTGACCGCCACCTGGGCACCCACCCGCGTGCGGAGAACCGTACGAGCCGGACGCACGGTGGCGAGAACGCCGCCGCGGGGAATCCCGGGCGGCGGAGCGGCGTTGACGCACCCATGAGCGATACGCCCCGGCGTTACCGGGAGGGTCACCGCCGGTCGGTCGTGGCCGGCGTTCGCGAGCGACTGGCAGCCGACCGTGCGGACACCCTGGCACGGATGGCGGCGCTCGGCCGCGACTTCGACGGGATCGTCGCGGCGAACGCCCTGGTCGCAGTCGATGACGAGCACGACCCTGAAGGGGGCACCACCGCCTTCGAGCGGGCGCACGTGACCTCCCTGCTCGCGCAGGCGCGCGAGCACCTGGAGGAGCTGGACCGCGCTGTGGAACGGCTGGACCACGGCGACTACGGGACGTGCGAAAGCTGCGGCTCGACGATCCCGCCCGAGCGCTTGGAAATCCGTCCGGCGGCGGCCACCTGCGTGACCTGTGCCCGGCCCGACCCCCGTAGCGGTCGACGGTAGGCAGATGTCACGCCGCCGAACGCCTCCCCGCCGGCCGGCGGGGAGGGCGGCGAAGGCCTCCGCAACCCGCTCGGCCCGCGCGCGAAGACAGGCCGTCCTCCTCGGCGGACCGCGCTACGGTCTCCGCGGCCGGTCGGATCCGACTCGGGGCGCGGTGACTTCCCAGGCCGCCTCGATCATCCGGAAGACCTCGTCCACCGTGGCCCCGGGATCGTCCGCCCAGCACGCCAGCACATAGGCGTCGATGGCGAACCGCGCGGTCGCCCGGCAGGCCGTCGGACTCCGGGACAAGCGGGGATCGGCGGCCATCACCTCTGCCAGCGCCTGCGCGTGACGCAGGCTCATCGACTCCTCGTACGCCCGCAGGGCGGGTGAACCCTCGATCATGCGGCGGATCGGGGCGCTCCCCTCCGCCGTGCAGTGGCGTACCAGGGCCTGGACCTCGCGGTGCAGCGCCGGGATGAGCGGCTCGTGCGCAGCCCGGTCGGCCACCGCCCGGGTGAGGCGCTGCTCGAAGTCCTGGTCACGTTCGAACACCAGGGCTTCCTTGGAGACGAAGTGGGCGAAGACGGTGGTGACGGCCACGTCTGCCTCGGCCGCCACGTCACGGATGCCCACGGCGTCGTACCCGCGCTCCAGGAAGAGACGCAGCGCGGTGTCAGCGATCTTCTGACGGGTCGCGGCCTTCTTGCGTTCGCGGCGTCCGGACGGCTCGATCATGCCTTGACACTACCAGGTATGAATCCCTGACCGTTGTGAAGTCCTAACCGTTAGGGTTACTGTCGGCCGCATGAGGAAAATCAGCTTCGCCGAGTTCGGCGGTCCCGAGGTCCTGCAACTGGTGGAAGCCGAGGAGCCCCACGCGGGGCCCGGCCGGATACGCATCGCCGTACGGGCGGCGGGGGTCAACCCCGTCGACTGGAGGATCCGGGAGGGCCAGGCACTTGGAGCCCATCCGGTCGAACTGCCCGCCGGGGTCGGCCTGGACGCCGCCGGGGTGGTGGATCAGGTCGGCGAGGGCGTGGACGGGGTCGAGGTCGGTGACCGCGTGTTCGGCGAAGGCTTCGACACCTACGCCGAGTTCGCGGTGCTGTCGGCCTGGGCCCGGATGCCCGAGGGCCTGGCCTTCGAGGAGGCGGCCGGGTACCCGTCAGTCGTGGAGACCGCCCTGCGCATCATCAGCGAGGTCGGCGTGGGGCCCGGGCAGAGCCTGCTGGTCAGCGGCGCTTCCGGCGGTGTCGGGTCTGCGGTGCTGCAGATCGCCCGTGCGCGCGGCATCAGGGTGATCGGCACGGCCGGGGCCGCGAACCAGGACTACCTGCGCGGCCTGGGCGCCCTCGCCACGACGTACGACGAGGGCTGGGTCGAACGGGTGCGACAACTGGGCCGTGTCGACACGGCCCTGGACCTGGCCGGCTCGGGCGTGATCCGCGAACTCGTCGAATTGACCGGGGACCCGCGCAAGGTCGTTTCCATCGCCGACCTCGATGCGCCACGGCTGGGCGTCCGGTTCTCCGGCGCGGCCGGGAGCGTACCGGACGCGCTCGCCGAGGCCGTCGACCTCATCACCCGGGGCAGGCTCCACATCCCGGTCGAGAAGTCGTACTCGCTCACCGAGGCAGCGGCTGCGCACGCCGACAGCCGCGCCGGCCACACCCGAGGGCGCCGGGTCCTGGTCATCTGAGCCGCGGCCCACCTGGCCCGGTCACGTGTGATTCTTCGCCCGGCCCGAGGGACAGGCCCCGCTGTACGGGTAGTGGCTGCCCGTCCGGGACGACCCCCTGCCCGAATGCCCGGCAGATGGTGGCGGACCCGGATGCAGCCGCCGTTGCCGACGCCCTGACGTCCTCGTACGCGGGCCGCCGCTCGGAGACCGACGGGCAAGGGGGCTTCCGTGCGCCCGCCGGGGCCGGCTCAGTCGATGGCGTCGAGGACTTCGCCGAGATCGACGAACTTGAAACCGGTTGCCTCACGGTCGCCGTCGGCGGGGGTTTCCCGGCCGTCCTGGACGACGAGGAGGCCGCGGGGGTAGCGCGCGCCGAGGGGTGCGTTCAGGGCTGCGGCTCCGTCGCAGACCTCGGAGCCGTCGAGTGTGGCGGAGGCCGCAGTGATGCGGAAAGCGCCCTCGAACTCGTTGCGCTCGCTGCGCTCGCGGTCGTAGGCGACGAAGGTGTTGTCGCCCTGACTGGAGGCGAGCAGGTAGCCGTCGCCGTCGGGCTCGGTGACCAGGGTGAGGCCCTCGACATCGGCCGTCAGGTGCTTGCCGCCGTAGCCGGGGTCGGCGCCAGGGGTGCACTCCTCGGTCTGCGGGTCGTAGGTGCCGGGGACGCCGTACTCGCGCACCTTGTCGATCAGCTTCGGGGCGCCGGTGAGGCCCGCGTCGATGCGCCAGATGCCGACGTCCTCCTGCCCCGCGTACAGGGTGCCGTCCGCCGGGTCGACGACCATGCCTTCGACCTGCGGCAGTTCGCCCGGCTCGGCGCAGGGGGTCCACGCGGCGCCGTTGGGCAGGCGGAAGGAGGAGGGCAGGTCGACGGTGCGGACCTGGCGGTAGTCCACCGTGCCGTTCGGGGTGGCGATCAGTTCCAGCAGGGCGATCCGGGTGCGGTTGCGCCGGCTCACCAGCGCGTAGGAGCGGCCGGTCTTGCGGTCGGTCCAGGTGGCCAGGCCGTAGGCGGTCCTCTGTTCGTTGACCTCGGCCTGGTCGGCGGAGAACACGGGCCGCGCTCCAGGGGCGGTGATGTCGGTGAGCGGGCCGCCGGGCTCGTCCCGGTCGATCCGGTAGATGCGCAGCCGGTCGTTGCCGCGGTCGCTGACCACCGCGACATCGGCACGACCACCGCCCAGCCGCAGGCCCTGGACCAGGTCGACGTTGTTGAAGCGGCCGGGCGCGTCGCCGGCGCCCGGTCCCGCGGGGGCGGGGATCGACTGCACCTGGCGGGCGTCCAGGTCGTACACCCGCAGACCGCCCTGCTTGACGGTGGCGACGACCAGGCTGCGGTCGGGGTCGGCGGCGTTGCGCCAGATCGCCGGGTCGTCCGCGTTGGCGTCGCCGCCGGCCCCGTCGTCGTACAGCGGCGCGGTCTCGGCCTTCGGCCGGATGCCGCTGACGGAGGAGGCCTGCGCCGGGAGGGCGGTGCAGACCCCGAGAGCCGTGCAGAGCACGAGCGTGAAAGCGCGGGCGGCCAGACGCATCGTCACGTTTCTTCCTTTGGACGGTCCTTGATCTGTCCGGAAAGACGGTCGCGACGGGATCTGTCATGTTCGCGACAGACTTCTTTCCGGCAGTTGAACACGTACGCAACCCGGAAGCGAGGGCCCGGCCCACGCCCCCGCTCCGCACATCGAACAGGCTCCCCACACACTCCCGGCCCGGCGGTTGGCTTGCCGCTGCGGATGGACGGCGCGAGCGGTGGCGATCCCTCCTGCGCGGGGCCACGACGTCGGCTTTCGCATGCCGATCGGCCGTGTACGCGAACTGCCTCACCCTTCACGCGCATGCCCCCAACTTAACCGCTGTACAGCGTACGAGAGGCCCTTGTACGGTGTACGAGACCAGTCCCATACACCGTACAAGGGGGAACCATGACGGCGACGACCGCCGCCGATTCGCCGACCACCACCGGTGGTCACCCGCAACGCTGGCTGATCCTCGGCGTCATCTGCCTCGCCCAGCTCACCGTGCTGCTCGACAACACCGTCCTGAGCGTCGCCATCCCCTCGCTGACCTCCGAACTCCACGCGTCCACCACCGACATCCAATGGATGATCAACGCGTACTCACTCGTCCAGTCCGGCCTCCTGCTCACCGCGGGCAACGCCGCCGACCGCTACGGCCGCAAGAAACTCCTCGCCGCCGGACTCGCGCTCTTCGGCCTCGGCTCACTCGCCGCCGGACTCGCCGGCTCCACCGAGCAGCTCATCGCCGCAAGGGCCGGCATGGGTGTCGGCGGCGCACTCCTCATGACCACCACGCTCGCCGTCGTCATGCAGATCTTCGACGACTCGGAGCGGGTCAAGGCAATCGCGCTCTGGTCCACCGTCAGCTCGCTCGGCTTCGCCGGCGGCCCGCTGATCGGCGGAGCCATCCTGAACCACTTCTGGTGGGGAATGATCTTCCTCATCAACATCCCGGTGGCACTGATAGCTCTGGTCGCCGTCCTCAAGCTCGTACCGGAGTCGAAGAACCCGCAGGGGGAGCGCCCCGACCTGCTCGGCGCGCTGCTCTCCACGATCGGCATGATCGCCGTCGTGTACGCGATCATCACCGGCCCCGGGCATGGCTGGGCCTCCCCCGAGGTACTGCTCCCGGCCGCCGTCGGCGCCGCCGTCCTTGGCGCCTTCGCCGTGTGGGAGCTGCGCGCCCCTTACCCGATGCTCGACATGAGCTTCTTCCGGAATCAGAAGTTCATTGGAGCCATCGGCGGTTCGCTGCTCGTCGTCTTCGGCATGGGCGGCTCACTCTTCCTCCTGACCCAGCACCTGCAGTTCGTCCTCGGATACGAGCCACTGGAAGCCGGTCTGCGGATGGCGCCGCTCGCCCTGACGATCGTGGGCCTCAACCTGACCGGACTGGGCCCGAAACTCGTGATGAAGATCGGTACCCCGCTCGCGGTCCTCATCGGCATGACACTGGTCTCCGGCGGCCTCACCTCGATCGCCGTTCTCGGTGGCGGCACGGAAGGCAGCTACTGGGGCATGCTCCTGGGCTTGGTCCTGATGGGTGCGGGCATCGCCGTCTCGTCGCCCGCCATGGCCAACGCCATCATGAGCGCGATCCCGCCCGAGAAGGCGGGTGTGGGCGCCGGAATCAACGGCACTCTCGCCGAGTTCGGCAACGGACTGGGCGTTGCCGTCCTCGGCGCCGTCCTCAATGCCCGGTTCGCCGCTCTGGTCGCCGTTACCGCGACGTCGCTGCCCGCGGCCCTCGCGGCGGCCGGGAGCGAGACCGAACGGGCGGAGATCTCCGACGCCTTCGCCTCCGGGCTCCAGACCAGCCAGCTGGTCGGAGCGGTCGCCGTCTTCGCAGGGGGTCTGGTCGCCGCGGCGCTGCTGCGCAGGGCGGAGCGGTCCGCGCAGGGGGACGCGGCTGCATAGCATGGCGATGGACCGCTGACAGGTGAGCGCACGGAGGAACACGATGGTCAAGGCCGCCGACCGGGTCAAGAACCCGGCGGGTTCCAGCGTGTGGCTCGAACAGCGAGCCCCGCGCAGCGGAGGCGGCCCGGCCGGCCTCGACCGCGAACGGATCGTGGCGACCGCGATCCGGATGCTGGACGAGGACGGGCTGGGCGGCCTCTCCATGCGCAAGCTGGCCACCGAACTGGGCGTCACCGCGATGTCGCTCTACTGGTACGTGGACACCAAAGACGACATCATCGAGTACGCGGTCGACTGGGTTTACGGGGAGATCGACCTCGACGCAGTCGATGCCGCCGGGGGCTGGCAGGACCGGGTCCGCGTCCTGGCCCTGGATTACCGGCGGATGCTGGTCCGCCACCCGTGGATGTCACCGAGCGCAGGGCGCTACCTGAACATCGGACCGCACGCGATGGCTGTCGGCGCCAAGATCCAGGAAGCCGTCGGGGACACCGGTCTGCCGATGCAACGGCAGCCGAGCGCCATGTCGGCAATCTTCCAGTTCGTGTACGGCTACGGCACGATCGAGTCGCAGTTCGAGCGCCGGGCGGCCGAGGCAGGCATGTCCCAGGACGACTTCTACGGCGAGTCGGTCAGGGCTTACCGTGACGATCCGCAGTTCGCGGAAGCACTCGAACCGATCGTGGAGATCCTCGACGAACGCGTGTCGCTCGGCAGCGTCAGCGCCATCTGGGAACGGGACTTCGCGTACGCCCTCGACATCCTCGTCGCAGGGATCGAAGTCATGGTCGCCCGCGAGCGCGACGGCTCCGCGTAGTCCCCGCATCCGGGGCGCCCACCTTGTGTGGCCGCCCCGGATTCTGCTTACGGCCCGTCGGTCCGGGCAGGATCGAGTACGGGTCGGTCAAGGACCACAAGATCGAGGCCCGGGCGCTGGTGTTGTGTCCGGGCAGCATGGTCCAGGTCGCCTACGCCGGGGCGCGAGCGTGGCAGCTGGAGTTCGAGCGCGCCCGGCAGGAAGCAGCGGTGACGGCCGCGGTGACGGAAAGGATCTTCGATTGATGACCATCGGCGACCCGCGCCTGTTCTGCTTCTTCATGGCCAATCGCTCCTTCACTCCGGATGCCGGTGGCCGTCGTGGCTGACCGGGAGGCGTCGCCGCCCGGTAGTGCCGGTCTCAAGGGTTGGGTTGCAGGGGCCGTCGTGGTGTACGAGGGCCGGGTGTTGCTCGTTCGCCGACGCGTCGCAGAGGGGCAGCTCTCGTGGCAGTTCCCGGCGGGCAAGGTCGAGCCGGGCGAGTCCTTCGAGGAGGCCGCCGTCCGCGAGACGAGGGAGGAGGCCGGTGTGGACGTGGTCGCCGTGGCCCCGCTGGGCGAGCGGGTCCACCCCATCACCGGCCGACAGGTCTCGTACACAGCCTGCGAGCTGGCCGGCGGGACCGCGGACGTCGACGAGATCGCCGAGGTCGCGTGGGCGACCCTGTACGAGATCCCTCGGTACATCCCCTACGGACTCTTCGAGCCGGTCAAGCGCCACCTGAACGCCGTCCTTCAACCTTGAACGCCGCCGCTGCGGTTGGCCGTTGCGCACGGGAATACGGAATACACGGCTCACGTTGTGGCGACGGGGCCGTCGTGTCGGGCGGGACGGAGAATGGGCCTTCGCAGTCGAGTACGCAGCCCACCCTGACGGAAGGGTCAGCATCAGCCGGCAAGCCGCCGCAGAATCGACTCGGCGAACGGATCGACGGCAGGCGCGGCAGCGGGGCCGGGATTGGACACGCACTCTCCTCGCGGCAGGTCAGCGGGACTTGCCCGTACCCGGCCTCGACGGGCCAGGTGCCCGGGGCGGCACACCGGTAACGGCACCGGGCACCGTCGGGCCACCGCCCACCACCGGTGACGTCCGCGCCCTGCGCGCCGGCCCCGTACGCGGGGGAAGTACCCCGACCGCGGCCGCCGGCCTTCCGCAGCGGCCGGGCAGCTTCCGCCCAGGCCTTCGCCTGCACGCAATGGACCTGCGCCTCGTGCCACAGACGGGAAGCCTCCACCCCTGCCGCAGTTCGACCGGTTCATCCCCGCGGGCGCGGGGGCCACGCTTCTTCATCTGAGAGGTGTGCGGGCGCGTAAACATGGCGGTGGCTTGCACCCTCCCCCGAGAACGCAAGCCACCATCCGTGCCGTGTCCCGGCCGCGCCGGTGCCGTCCGGCTACCAGCGGTGCCAGCGGCCACTGCTGCCCTCTCAGCGCGACACCGGCACCGGCGCGGTGGGCTGGAGAACGCGGCCCGCGGGCGGCCGCCGCGCCGCGTTCGCACCACGTCCGCAGTCCCCGCCGATTTCGCCGGGTCGGCAATCCGATCCGCGAACGCGTAGGCGCCCGCACCGTCACGGACGACGTCGGCCGGGGCGGTGCCGCTCCTCGTCCGGAGGCGGGTGACCCGACGCGAGTCCCGCGCCACCGGGTCGTCGTCCACTCGGGGCGACGACCCGGCAGCTGCGCACGGCGCCTGGCCGGGGCTACTTCCCGCCGGCGCAGGGGTCGCAGCATGAGGGCGCCGGAGCGACGCAGACGGTGACGGTGTCGGCGTTGTTCGCGGTGTCCGGGTCCTTCTCGTTGGCGCTGGCGGTGGCGGTGTTGCCGATCAGGCCCGGCTTGGTGGCCTTGGCCCGCAGCACGAGGGTGGCCGCGGTGCCCACGGGCACCCCTCCCACGGACCAGCGTCCGGTGGCCGCGGAGTAGCTTCCGGGGCCGTCGGCGGACAGGAAGGCGAGGCCTTCGGGCAGTTGGTCGGTGACGATGACGCCCGTGGCATCGTTGGGGCCGGCATTGCGGACGGTGATGCGGTAGGTGACCGTCTGGCCGACCGTGACGGTGGTCGCGTCGGCAGCCTTCGTCATGCTCAGGTCGGCAGCCGGTTTGACCTGCGTGACCTGATCGTTGGAGGTGGACGTCAGGGGTTCCGGCTTGTCGCCGAGCCGGTTCTCGTACGAGGCGGTCGCGGTGTTGCTGATCTCCTTCCCGCCGCCGGCCCGGTCGATGGTGACCCGGTACTCGACCGTGCTCCCCGCCGGCAGCGTCTCGGTGTTGGGCAGACTGCCCCCGTCCGCGGCGGTGGCGCCGTTGCCGAGGCAGAAGACGACCTTGTTCGCGCGGGCGTCGAAGGAGGCCTGGTCGTCACCTCGCGCGTCGCTCTTCGCACCGGCGTTGGGGCCGTCGACGATCCGCAGGGAGCCGGGCAGGTACGTGGTGCCCGGCGGGACGACGTCGGTGAGGACGAGGTTCTCCGCCGGGCCGCCGCCCACGTTCCTGGCGGTGATCCGGTAGGTGATGACGTCGCCGACTTCCAGCGGTCCAGCGGGGTAGGCGGCCTTGTCGAGCGCGACGGAGGGGGCGGTCCCGAAGAAGATGCCGTCCAGGAAGTTGCCGATGCTGCGGACGCCGCCGGCGGCGGAGATCGAGCGGAACGCGAAGCGCGTCAGTGTCTGGCCCGCCGGAACGGTGTACGTACCGGTGTAGTAACCCCAGGCCGTGTTGCCGTCGGTGAGCCGCCGCTGCTCCACCGGGGCAGCGGGTGCGCCGATGTCCAGCGCCATCGTGTCGTCCCCTTGGCGGCCGCGGTGGTACAGCCGCCAGTACAGCTTCGTGCCGGGCGTGGTCGGCAGGTCCTGGTAGAGCGTGGAGACCTCGTTCGCGTTGAGCTCGGCGAACTGGGCACCTTCGGCGGCGGGCACTCCTTGGAACCCCGAGTGCCACAGCTCGATCATGTGGTCGGAGGCGGTGGTGAGCCAGCCCGGGACCCGCTTGGCCGCCTGTGTCTGTGACGAGTCCGGCAGGATCTCCACACCGGTCACGGCGGGCTGCTCGAAGCTGCCGTTGGCCAGGGCGACGCGGAGCGGAACGGGAGGTGTGGTCATGGTGCTTCCCTTCGCATCGACGCTACTGAAAGGCACCACCGATCGGCCGCTTCTGCTGCGTGCCTTGGTGGAGCCCGAACACGCCGCAAGGGCACCGCACAGGGCCTGAACACGTAAAGTGACGAAGGCCGGGGCTCAGCCAATCCGGCGTGCCGGGGTTTGCGCAATCCGCCCTCGAACCGCTCCCGCCACACCGTCACGCATCACACCGCAGGCCCACCGCCCCCGCCGCATTCGCCTCGTCACTCCCTCCCGCCCACCCCGTCATGACCGAAAGCCCCCGTCAAACGCCACACAGTCACCACACTTTCGGGTGAGATGACCTTCGGTTGAGTTGACGCTCTTGGCCCGGTGACACCGCCACTCGACAGCAATGCGGTGACCGCACGTGACGGACGACAGCCTCCGCATCCACCCTCATCCACCCCCATCCACCCGCATGCGACCGTCGGCGCGCGCGATCGGGACAGGGCTGTTCTGCTGGAATGCGGGGGCGTCGAGTCGTGGTGGCGCCGAGTCGTGTCTGAGAGAGGGTCGGATGGGTACGTATCGAGTCGCGCAGGTCACCTCCCCCGATGGACGGTTCGAGATCGTCGAGCGCGAGGTGCCGCAGCCGGGGCCCGGCCACGTGCGCATCGCCGTCGATGCCTGCGGGATCTGCCACAGCGATGCCGTCTTCGTGGGCGCCAAGGTGCCGGGCGTGCGGTTTCCGCTGGTCCCCGGCCATGAGGTCGCCGGCCGGATCGAAGCCTTGGGCGAAGGGGCACAGGACCGGGGCTGGCAGGTCGGTGACAGGGTCGCCGTCGGCTGGTTCGGCGGGAGCTGCGGCCACTGCACTGCTTGCAGGCAGGGCGACTTCATCGTCTGCGAGAACCTCAAGGTACCGGGCTGGGCATACGACGGGGGGTTCGCGGAGGCGGTGATCGCCCCGTCCGACGCCCTCGCCCGGATCCCCGACGCGCTGGCGGCCACCGATGCGGCACCCATGGCCTGCGCGGGAGTGACCACGTACAACGGGCTGCGGCGCAGTTCCGCGCGGCCGGGTGACCTGGTCGCCGTACTCGGCATCGGCGGCCTCGGCCATCTCGCCGTGCAGTATGCGGTGGCGATGGGCTTCGAGACCGTGGCCATCGCCCGCGGGGCCGACAAGGCGGAATTCGCCGAGCAGCTCGGCGCACACCACTACGTCGACAGCACGGCGGGTACGAGCGTTGCGGACGCACTGCGGTCCCTCGGGGGCGCCAAGGTCGTGCTGGCCACCGCCGCCAACTCCGGTGCCATCACCGCGACCGTGGACGGCCTGGCGCACCGGGGGGAGTTGGTGGTGATCGGCGCGGCCCCCGAGCCGCTGGAAATCAGCCCGATGCAGCTGCTCATGAGCGGACGCGTCGTGCGCGGCCACCCGTCCGGCACCTCGCAGGACGTCGAGGACACCATGGCCTTCAGCGCGCTGCACGGAATCCGCCCGATCGTCGAGGCGGTACCGCTGAGCCGGACCGACGAGGCGTACCAGAAGATGCTCTCGGGTGCCGCGCGCTTCCGGATGGTCCTGACCGGCTGACCCGTGGGCCGCGGCTCGGCCGGGTTCGAGCGGGCGGAGGGGCAGTGACGATGGATTCCGCGGTCTTGGTGCTCGGGCCGGTGACCTTCATCATGCGCTCGGACCGCCTGCCGGTGTCCGCGCCCGTGGTCGACCGCGTGCCGTCACAGGTCGCGTGCGGGTTGCCGAAGTCGGTGGCCGGCCCGGCGTGCCCGGCCTCCATCCCCGTCGTCGACGGATCACCGAGACCCCCGCCCTGCGAGGCGCCCGCGGCGTCAGAGGAGTCGGTCAGGCTTTCGGGGCAGTCAGGACGGCCTCGGCCGCCTGCCGGAGATTCTTGATCATCGGATTCGGGTCGCCCTTGCGGCTGACCAGGACGACCTGGCTGGGAGGAGCGCCCTCGATCGGGACGGTGACGAGGTCGTGACGCAGTGAGCTACGCCGATCGCCCACTGGCAGCACGGCGATCGCCCTGCCACTCGCGACGAGTTCGAGCTTGTCCTCGTAGCTCTCGATCGGCGGCACGCCGGCCCCGAGGATCCGGTAGGAAGTCCAGTCCGCTGTCTCGAACGCGCACGGCGCGGCCTCCTCGTCGGCCAGTTCTTCCGCGGTCACCGACGTGCGGTCGGCCAGTCGATGGCCGCGCGGGACCACGAGCATCCGGGGTTCCTGGTACAGCGGGGTGGTGAGCACCTCGTCGGCGGCGAGCGGCAGCGGGGCCCGCGCGATCAGGGCGTCGACGCGCTTGTCGGACAGCGCCCCGACGTCGCGGCAGCTCAGGTACCGGGTGGCGATCTCGGCTTCCGGGTAACGGCGGCGCAGTTCCCGTACGGCGGCAGTGATCACCAGGTCTTCGACGTAGCCGATGGCGATTCGTTCGGACGCGGCTTGTTCACGTACGGCCAGCTCGGCCTGGCGGGCGGCCTGCAGCAGGGCTTGCGCCTGGGGGAGGAACCTCTCGCCGGCCGGAGTGAGCAGGGTGCCCTGGGGTACGCGGTCCAGCAGTCGTGCGCCGAGATGCTTCTCAAGCCTTTGGATCTGGCGGCTCAGCGCCGGCTGGGCCACGTGCAAGTCGGCGGCGGCCCGGCCGAAGTGCTGGTGTGCCGCCACCACGGTGAAGTAGCGCACCAGCCGCAGTTCCAGGTCCCGTCCGAGATCGTTCACCCTTCCAGCGTACGCGTCATGCCGTTTCGGAATGGTCGGGTTGCCGAACCAGTCTTGGACGTGCATGCCGCCTTGGGCCTTGACTGACGGAGCAACGATTCCTCAAGAAAGCGACGGGCACGATGAAGGCCATCCAGTTCCACGAAGCGGGCGGACCGGAAGTTCTGCGGTATGACGAGGTGCCGGTTCCCGAGATCGGCCCGGGGGACGTGCTCGTCCGAGTGCACGCGGCAGGCATCAACCCGCCGGACTGGTACCTGCGTGAGGGAATGAAGGTCATGCCGGCCGAGATGAGGCCGGCGCTTGAGTTCCCCCTGATCCCCGGATCAGACGTGTCCGGCGTGGTGGAGGCGGTCGCTCCCGACGTCCTGGGGTTCGCCGTCGGTGACGAGGTGTTCGGCATGCTGCGATTCCCCGGATTCGACGGCCGGACGTACGCCGAGTACGTGGCCGCGCCGGCCTCGCACCTGGCTCACAAGCCGGCCGGCATCGACCACGTACAGGCGGCTGGATCGCCGATGGCCCTGCTGACGGCCTGGCAGTACCTGATTGATCTCGGCCACGACGTGCCGTCTCCTTTCACCGGCCAGGTGCACCAGCCGGTGCCGATCACGCCCGGGATGACCGTGCTGGTCAACGGGGCCGCCGGTGGAGTGGGCCACTTCGCGGTGCAGCTGGCGAAATGGAAGGGGGCACATGTCATCGCGGTGGCCTCGGGCCGGCACGAGCAGTTCCTGCGCAAGCTCGGCGCCGATGAGTTCATCAACTACACCACGACGCAGGCCACGGACGTGGTCAGCGGTGTCGACCTGGTGATCGACACCGTCGGTGGCCCGGACAGCTCACGCTTCTTGACCGTGCTCAAGCGCGGCGGCACCATGCTTCCGGTGTTCTTCGCCCAGTACGACCCGGAAGAGACCGCGCGTCTGGGCATCGCGGTCTCGAACATCCAGGTACGTTCCAACGGCCCCCAGCTCGCCGAGATCGGGCGCCTGTTCGACGAGGGAAAGCTCCAGGTCGGAGTGGACAGCACCTACCCGCTGCCCGACGCGGGCAGCGCACACGCGCGGGCTGCGCAGGGCCACATCCAAGGCAAGATCGTGCTGACGGTGATCTCGTGACTCGTCCGCGATCCGGCCCGACACCCGGACCGTCCGGCGTGTGAGATCCCGCGGTGGTGGCGAGGGCTTCGGCGGTTCGAGCCGCCGGCCGGCGGTCCCTCGCGGATCCGGGGCGGCTGGTTGATCGTGCTGCCCCTGGCCCTGCTGCTGCCCGTGGCCCTGCTCGTGCCGCTGCAGTACCTGATCCTGCTCGGCGCGCAGCTCGTGTACGTGGCGTGGGTGCTGCCCCGCGAGAACGCCCGCGACACGGCGGACGTGCTGCGCTCGCTCGCCGCCCCGGCCGTCCCCGCGGAGCAGCGGGCCCGGATGGTACGGGCGGTCGCGGAACTGGTCGGCAGGCCGGTCGTCGAAGCGCTGGTACGGACCTCGGTTGACGCGGACTCGGCGGTAGCTGCTCCTGTCGGCGGCGGCCCGAAACGGAGGGTGCAGGGGCGTGGTTGCCGACGCGGATCTCTTCGCTGCCACGCCGGCCACGTGGTGACGCGCCCCGGCCCCCAGGAAACCTTCGAAGGCTCCCTGGGGGCCGGGGTGCACTGTGCTCTTATCGGTTCTGGCACGCCTTCCGGAAGGCGCGGTTGGCGGCCTGGCTCCAGCTGTTCCAGTAGGCGTCGCTGTGCTGCTGGCCGCTCTTGTCCGCCACGGGCGCGGTGGCGCAGCTCTTGGCCGCCGCCGCGACGCCCGCCTTGGCTCCGGCCGCGATGCCCTCGGCCCGATCACGTCGGGAGCCGGGCTGGGTCGGGCTGGTGGCCTGCGGTGAGGTGGCCGCGGGGACGCGCTTGCAGTTCACGAAGACGAAGGGCTGGTCCTCGTTGACCGCGAGGACTGTGTAGTCGACGTTCTTCTGGAAGCGCTTCAGGAGGAAGTGCCCGGTCGCGTCCACGTTCAGGACCTCGGTGCTCTCGCCGTCGTTGAGTTTGCGCGGTGCCGTGAACCCCTCGCCGGAGATGGTGACGGCGGTCCCGTCCGCGTTGGGCGTGACCGTGCAGCTGGCGGCCGGCACCGCCGCACCGGAGGCCGGCGCGAGGACCACGGTGCCTCCGCACACGACCGAGGAGACGAGCAGGGAGGTGATCACGGCGCGTCGGGTGCGTCGATACATGAGGGTGCTCCCATCGGGCAGTGGATGCGGGCCCCGGAGAACGGCGCGGAAGCCGAGGAGGGAGCGGGTGCGGCCGCGGGCGAACGGACAGCGGCAGCGCCGGAAACGGCGGTGCACCCTCTCGGCGCCTCGGGCCTCCCTCCGACCACCACGCATGGTGTGCGGCGACCGGCTGTGTCCGGACCAGCCCGCCATACCGCTCCATGCTGCCCCGATCACCCGCGGACCGCGACCGGAGGCCGGCGCGGACTACTGCCCTCACCCGGACAAGGGACGCCCATCATCGTCACCGAGTGTGAATCGGCGCCCTCACGGCAACCGGCCACCTCCCTTGGGGCGCATCGTGGCAGCGGTCCGGTCATCCGGTGACAGCCGTGATCACAGCCGCTGTTGGGGTGTGAGAGCAGGCTCATCGTCCCGGACTTCACTGACGTCCATCCGCTGCCACCAGCGCGCCCATTCACATCTGCGGAGAAGGGTTACAGGAAAGGCAGGACGAAGTCGTACCCGGCCACCGAGTGGGCGTCCCCGGCGGGACAGCGGCCGTTGGTGGGGTAGCCGTAGAAGTAGAGCCCGTAGCACTTGGGGCAGAAGCGCCAGTTGCGCTGCGACTTCGCGGTCGCCGGGATGTCGTGCGGGAGGACGAAGTCGTACCCGGCCGCCGCGTGGGCGTTCCCGGCGGGACAGCGGCCGTTGTCCGGGTAGCCCCAGAAGAACATGCCGTAGCACTTGGTGCAGAACCGCCAGTTGTGCTGGGCGGTGGGCGTCTCGGGGATGCTGTGCGGGAGGTTGAAGTCGTAGCCGGCCGAATCGTGGCCGCCGCCGCCCGGGCAGGCGCCGTCGGTGGGGTAGCCGCGGAAGAACATGCCGTAGCACTTGGTGCAGAACCGCCAGTCGGCCTGGTTGGCCCGGGCCGAGGCGGCCCCGGCGGGCGAGGCGGTCTTCGCGGGCGACGCCGCCGCCGGGCCGGCTGCCGCCCCGATCGCGGCCGCGGTGCCCAGACCGGCCGCGAGGCTCAGCGCCCGGGTCAGCACATCCCGCCGCCCAGGTCGCGCCTGCGACTGCGGATCCTCGTCACGTACGGTCAGGAATCCCATGGATGTCCGCCCTTCCACCGACGACGCCGGCGAATCCACATGCGAAGCCCAATCAGGTCTTCGTCGCGCTGAGTATTGGGCCATCGCTGTGCGTGGTCAACGGAGTGCGGGGGCGCAGCGGGCCCACCCGGCGCGCCCCCGCGCTCGCTCTCACGGGTTGCCGCCAGCCCCCAGCCTCCACCCCCCGGCCCGACTTCCCCACCATGCGCAGGGTCGTGCCGGACGGGTGCCTCGGTCGCGGCCGGCTGCGCGGAGGATGCTCAGGACCGCTCGACCTCCGCCATGAGGAGGCGAAGGATCGGGGAGCGCTTCTCCGACGGGAAGGCGTCCTGCCCCCCGTGCGGGCGTGTGCAGTGGCGGCGGCCGTGGTCGTCGTCGAGGCGGGCCGGCGGGACCCGTTTCCGCGACGGCACCCGGCGCCTCGTAGGCTGCGATCATGACTGAGACCCCGACGCCCAGCGATGCTTTCGACCTGCTCATGGCCGGTAACCGGCGCTTCGTCGCAGGAACCCCCGAGCACCCGAACCAGGACGCCACCCGCCGCACCGAGACCGCCCCGTCCCAGCAGCCCTTCGCGGTGATCTTCGGCTGCTCCGACTCCCGGCTGGCCGCCGAGATCATCTTCGATCGCGGACTGGGCGACCTGTTCGTGGTCCGCACCGCCGGGCACGTCGCCGGCACGGAAGTCCTCGGATCGATCGAGTTCGGCGTGAACGTCCTGAACGCGCCGCTGGTCGTCGTCCTCGGCCACGACTCGTGCGGCGCGGTCGCCGCGGCCTGCTCCGCCTTGATAGACGGGCAGACGCCCGGCGGCTTCGTCCGAGACGTTGTCGAGCGAGTGACCCCGAGCGTGCTGGCCGCCCGCGCCGCCGGACGCGACAGCCCCGAGGAGATCCTGGCCGAACACATCGAACACACCGTGGACCTGTTGCTGGAGCGCTCCCGGGTGCTGGCCGAGGCGGTGGCTGCCGGCCGGACCGCCGTGGTCGGGCTGTCCTACCGCCTGGCCGACGGCAGCGCCCAGCTGGTTGCCACCCGCGGCGTCGGAGCAGCGGTGTCCACCGCACCTTGACCTCCCCGGCCGCGTTCGCTGAGGCGCAGGGCCCGGGCCGTTCGCTTACGCGGAGGGCCGGGGCCCCGCTGCCCGGCGCAGACGGTTGGCGATCGCCAGCCCCAGCCCCACCTCCACCGGCAGGGACGCGACGATGAGGTCGCACCCCTGTTGGTCGAGCTCACGCAGGAACCCGTACAGCCCCTGCGCGTAGGCCGCCGGCGACCCGGGCAGGGTCACCACGGCGTGGGCCTTCACTTCCGCGCCGACGAGGGACGGAGGAAGGAAGACGCCCACCCGGTGTCCCTCCTCCTGGGCGAGCTCGGCTTCGGCGACGACGCTCTCCGGCTCGACGAGAACAACCCGCGCCCGCGGTGCGTAGTGCGAGGGATGCTGGCCCGGCACCCGGACACCGCTGGTGGACGGCACGGCGACCGGGTGCCCCAGCACCGCTTCGAGGTCCTCGCGCGTCACCCCGCCGGGACGCAAGATGGCCGGCGTCTCGCCAGTGACGTCGACGATGGTCGACTCGACGCCGACCTCGCAGGGCCCACCGTCCAGGACGAAGTCGACGCCGTCACCGAGCTCCAAGCGGACGTCGCTCGCGGTGGTCGGGCTGACCGAGCCGAAGCGGTTGGCGGACGGGGCCGTGACGCCACCGCCAAAGGCGGACAGCAGCGCGAGCGCGACCGGGTGGTCGGGGACGCGCACGGCCACCGTTTCCAGTCCACCGGTCGCCTCCAGCGGCACGCGCCGGCCCCGCCGCAGGACCAGGGTCAGCGGCCCGGGCCAGAAGCGGTCGGCCAGCACGCGCGCGGCCAGGGGCACCTCCTCGACCCAGTCGTCCAACTGGTCCGCCGCGGCGATATGAACGATCAGCGGGTGGGAGGGCGGGCGCCCCTTCACCTCGAAGATCCTCGTGACAGCGGCCGGGTCCTCGGCGTTGGCTCCCAGACCGTAGACGGTCTCCGTCGGGAGACCCACCAGCCCGCCGGCCCGCAGCACACCGGCTGCCCTCTCGATGTCAGTGGTTGTCGCCGTCACCCTCGCACTTCCCTCTCACAGTCCGTTCGTCCTACCGCCTCCATGATGCCGCCCGCGCCGGACGGGCCCGGCCGCGCCGACCGGAACACTGGGCCGCCGACCCGTACGAGTCCAGGCAGACTTCCTACGCCCCTGCACGCGTCAGCCCCACCCCACCAACGTCGTAGCCCCAGCAAGGACACGGCTGGCGTCGCTCATGGCCGCAACCGCCGCCGACCAAATCCCAAGACCGCGCAAATCGGGCCGCCGCCGTAGCCGCCACCGCCGTGGCCGATCGATTCCCCTTCGGCCACTGGTCCCCCACGTCGTCCGTTTCACCTTGGTCGTCGGCATCTGCCGGGACACCGACTCGGACGTCCGCATCAGTACGCGTCCTCCTTGGCCAAAGCGATGGGGCTCCGGTGGCCCTGACCTGCGCGAAGCCGTCACGTGCCCAGGTACCCGGGAGATCTGCGTCCCCGGAGCAACCGGCTGAACTATGCCTCGGTGCGGAAGCGGGGCGTCCCCGCCGGGGAGACATCTACCCGACCGCGGTCGGACGACCGCCCCAGCGACAAGGAGACGCACATGCCGGTTCCCGAAGTCGGTCCGAAGGCAGACCCGGAGTTCTTCGAGGAGATCCAGGAGCTGTTCAAGAAACACCCCGAGGCCGCCAAGAAGTACTCAATCCGCTACATCGGCGGTGAGATCACCGCGCTGAAGCTCGACTTCGATCAGACGGTCGGCATCTCACGCCTTCAGGGCAACCAACTCGTCACCGAATTCGTCGATCGCGCCACCCTCATCCAGAACGAATCCGGGGGCGGCTTCGACGAAGAAGAAGTGCTGGAAGCAGACCGGTTCTGCTGTGAATGGGTAACCAATGGGACCCGGACGAAGTGCGTCAAGATCTGCTCCTGAGGGATCCGGGGCAACCAGGAAGGCAGGGTCGGCGGCTGGACGCCGGCGGCCCCGCCTTCTGCCCTGCAAGAGCGTGCTTGAGCAGGCCGTGGGGCTTCTCCCGTACGCGTTGCCGCGTCGACCTCGGCCAAGTCGGCCGACCCGGAACGCGACAGCGAACAGCCGTCCGTGCGCCGGGGCCGACGCCCGGGAGATCTGCCTGCCGAGAGCAACCGGCTGAACCATGCCTTCGGCGCGGAAGCGGGGCGTCCCCGCCGGGGAGACATCTACCCGACCGCGGTCGGACGACCGCCCCAGCGACAAGGAGACGCACATGCCGGTTCCCGAAGTCGGTCCGAAGGCAGACCCGGAGTTCTTCGAGGAGATCCAGGAGCTGTTCAAGAAACACCCCGAGGCGGCCAAGAAGTACTCCATCCGCTTCGTCGGCGGTGAGATCGCCGCACTGAAGCTCGATTTCGATCAGACGGTCGGACTCTCGCGCCTTGAGGGCAACCAACTCGTCACCGAATTCGTCGATCGCGCCACCCTCATCCAGAACGAATCCGGGGGCGGCTTCGAGGAAGAGGAAGTACTGGGAGAAGAATCAGCCCGGTTCTGCTGCGAATGGGTCGTCATCGGGAACCGGAGAAAGTGCATCAGGATCTGTTCCTGAGAAAGTCCGGACACCGGCGGCCGAGAACGGGCGGGCCCTCAACAGCGGCAGTCGACGCCGGCCCCGCGTAGGCGAGCGTGTGCGCACCGGCTGGTGCGCACACGCAGCACGGCACGCAGACCTCGCTCACGGCCATACCAGCGATCAGCCGCCTGCGGAGAGGTCCCCGCCAAGGAGCCGTGCCGTGAGTTCCATGCATCGCGTCCGGGCCGCGGAGAAGCCGTAGGGCATCTTGGTCACCGCTTCGAAGGCACTCATCTGGGCGCCCTCCTCACCGCCGGCCTCGGCGTCGGCGTCGGCGTCGTAGATCTCGAAGAGCTTCTCCTCGGCCACGTCCAGTCCGGCCGCTTCAATCGCCTGGAGCAGGGCCTCGTGGTGGGCGCAGTGCTGTGCGGCGAGTTCCTCGACCCGCGGGTCGTGGGGGTCGACGGTGTCATCGAGGGCGGCGTCGGCCGCGTCAAGGCGGTCTGCCTCGGCCCGTAGGCCGGGATGGGTCGCCAGGGTGATGAACACGCTGGCCTGAACTGCGGCTCCCAGCGGCCCGAAGATCCGTTCTGTCACCAGCAGGGCGTCCAGGTCGGAGGGGCGCAGTGCGCCCGAAGGCAGGTGGCTGAGCCGGTCCGTGACCAGCGGGGAGAGCAAGCCGAGTGGGCTGCCCACGACCCGCAGGCGCCGGACTGCCGCGCGCTGACGCTTGATGTCGGCCTCCTGGGCGGCCAAAGTCTCCTCCAGCCGGCCCAGGACGTCCTCGACGTCCCGGGCTTCGTCGAAGGCGGCCCGCATGTCGTCCAGGCTGATGCCGGCCTCGGACATCTTGCGGATCCAGAGCAAGCGGATCATGTCGTCGTAGCCGTAGCGGCGGCGTCCGTCCCCGCCTCGCTCGGGTTCCGGCAGCAGACCGATCTGATGGTAGTGACGAATGGCGCGCGGGGTGGTTCCGGCGAAGGCGGCGGCATCGCCGATCTTGACCTCTCGGGGAGGCGTGGCGGAGGGGTACATCGCAGACAGGGCCTTTCGTGCTGTGGTGCCCTCGACGAGACCACATGCCGCTACGGCATGTGCAACCACGGCGGTCCCTCGCCATCGGCGTTCCGCTCCGGGACGGGCCAGCATGGGGTGGGGAGATCCGTCGAGCAGGTCTGGCGGCACCCCGAACTGGGTTGAGGCTGCAGTAGGGCCGGGGCCCGGCGGCGCTCAGTCCGTATGGGATCCGGTCTCCCATGCGAGGCGGAGCTGCTCTGCGGCATCGGCGGCTTGGCGAACACCCGCCTGGTAGGCCGGTTCCCAGGCCGTGCGGTCGCTCAGGTCCGAGCCGAATGCGCGTATCGATGCCGGATCGGGCTCGATGGTCACCACTGTGTCCGCCCCTGCGACCGCCAGTTCCTCCTGGAGCAACTCGCGGGGGAACAGGTGTGCTTGTGGGTCGATCACGACGAGCGTGCGGGCTCCGGCCGCGAGTCCGGCGTTGGTCGCCGACCGCAGGGAGCCGTCCATGTACCGGCGGCCGTTGATGGTGATCGGTGGGTAGATGCCCGGGAACGCCGTGCTTGCCGCCACGGCGGAGGGCAGCGGTGCGCCACCGGTACGGTCGAAGACCTCCTGCTCGCCGGTCTCGGCGTCCAGCACGGCAATGAGCAGCTTCCGGTCCGGCCACTGGTCCGCGCCGGCCAGGGCGCGCATCCGGGCGACATGTGCCCGCTCGGGGCCGGTCTCGGCGGCGAGGGCGATCTGGCCCACTCGGCGCCGCGCTTCGGCCGGATTCGAGGCGGCATTGCCGAGCACGGCGAACGCCTCGGCCAATCGGCGCCCGTCCACCTGGGGCGGGGTGCCGTCGGAGTCGGCGGGGCGCACGGGAGTGGCGAGCCGGCCAGGGTCCTGGCCTGTGGCCAGCACTGCGCCGATGATCGCGCCGGTCGAGGTGCCGACGATCAGATCGGCCTGACCGAGATCCACCCCGCCGCGGCGCAGTCCGCAGGCCAGTCCGGCCGTCCAGGCCGCACCAACGGGGCCTCCGGCGCCCAGTGCGAGTGCCCGGTTGAGCGTGTACATGGTTGTCTCCTCCCGTTATTGAAACAGTCGTACCATATACTGACGCATGCTCAGTTCCGCAGTACCGAGAGGATGATCCACCGTGGGGCGACCCCCAGATCCCGCCCGACGGGAGGCAACGCTGGCGCGGGCCACGGACTACGTACTGGCACACGGGCTGGCCGGGTTGAGCCTGCGGCCGCTGGCCGCAGCTCTCGACACCAGCCCGCGGATGCTGCTCTACGACTTCGGCAGCAAGCAGGAGTTGGTATCTGCCGTCCTCGCCGAGGCCCGCCGTCGCGGAGTGACGCGGCTGGCCGAGAACCTTCCGGCGCGGACAGCCTCCCGGGAGGAACACCTGCGCGGCATCTGGGCCTGGATCAGCGCACCCGAGCGCGCCCCGTACGTCCGACTGATCTTCGAGGTGCACGCCGACGGTCTCGCTCACCCCGAGAACCACCCCGACCAGGCCGAGGCGATCACGGACTGGTTCGACACCCTCGGCGCCACGTTCAGCGACATCGCCACCGGCCCTGACGACACCAGTACTCCCACGCTGGTCATGGCCGTCATCCGGGGTCTCCTGTTCGATCTCACGACCACCGGAGACCGTCGCCGCACCGACCGCGCTGTGGACCGCTTCTGCGAACTCCTCCGGCATTGAGCGAGGACAAACGATCACCAGCCGCGTCGCGGCCGGACGCGGCGTCAGCCCGCAGCAGGTCGCGGTGGTGTGCCCGCTCGCCCGCTCCCTGACCGTGATCCCGGCACCGGGAGCCAGCCGCCCGGCCTCCGTCAACGCCGCACCGACCACTGCGCCGGAGAGTTTCGTCCCCCGACGGATGGAGTTCAGGGTCCGATCATCAACCCGCCTTGTGCGATGTGAAATATCACATCACACAAGGCGGGTTGATGGCCCGTCACGCACCCACGAAGACACAAGGAGAGCACGTCCCCATGAACCGCTTAGCCCTTCTCGCGGTCGGCGTTGCCGGCCTGACCGTTCTGGCCGCCGGCCCGGCCGCCGCGACCCCTGAGGCCGCCGCCGACCAGACCGTGACCACCTGCGGGAACTCGGGTCTCCAGGCAGGCCTGCTCACCCGGCTGTGCGCGGAGGTCACCGGCAACACGGTGCAGTTCTACGGCAGGGTCAGCCTCGCCGGACCGCCCTCCCCCGGCAGCCCGACGCCGGCCACGAAGGAACTGTCCACCACTCTGTCCGCCGAGGTCGTGGGAGCCGACGCCCCGCCCCTCACGCAGGACAAGCCCGTCCTCTTCACCTCCACGACCCTCGAAGTGCGCGGCCCCGGGAGCACCGTTCCCTGTGGCGCCACGGTCCGCGGCACGTTCGGCGTGGCCTCCTTCCCCTGGGCACCCCGACCGGTCGCGCACGAGGTCACCCTCACCTGCTGACAACCCCGCCGCCCGGCGACTCGCCCGAGCGGGTCGCCGACGCGGCCTCCGCCCGCCCCCCGTCCTCCAGCTGATGACCCAGCTCAACGGTCAGCCGCATTGCACGCGCTGACCTGCTGTCATGGCCCGGCGAGTTCCGCTCATCTGGTCGTGGGTGCCGTGCTTGCCGCGGTGGACGATCAGGGCGGGGCCGACCTTGCCGGCGTGCTTGCCCAGTTCCCTGTCCGAGCTCCAGAGCCCGCCGACCAGTAGGGATATTGATCGGCCGATGGATTCTTGCGACGTCAGCCCGACAGAAGCGACGTGGTGAGGGCCAGCGCGGCGGCCGGGACCGGTACGGCCCCCGTGCTACGGGGTCTGAGGTACTTCCTCGTCCGGGTGGCCGGGACCCGCTTCGGCCGGATCGAGGGAGCGTACGACACGAGCCGGGTGACCGACGGCGAGGACGCCCGCGGGAAGGTCCTTGACGACGACGGAGCCGGCACCCACCACGGTGTCGGCGCCGATGGTCACGCCCGGGCAGACGATGGTGCCGCCGCCGAGCCACACGTTGTCGCCGAGGGTGACCGGCAGTCCGCGCTCCCAGCCCGCGCGCCTGGCAGCGGGGTCCAGGGGATGCGTGGGGGTGAGCAACTGGACGTTGGGGCCGATCTGGGCGTTCGCACCGATGGTGATCGGCGCGGTGTCGAGGAAGACCGCTCCGAAGTTGACGAACGTACCGGCTCCGATCCGGATGTTGCGCCCGAAATCGCAGTGGAACGGGGCCCGGATCCTGACCCCTTCACCCACCGAGCCGAGCAGTTCCCGCAGGATCGCTTCCCGCTCCTCGGGCGGCTCTGCGGTCGGCGTGTTGTTGTACCGCGCGCACAGATCGACCCGGCGCAGGGTGTCGGCCGCGAGTTGGGGATCGTCGGGGAGGAACCACTCCCCCGCCTCCATGCGCCGCTGGTTCTCTCCCACGCGGGTGGTCTCCGTTCAGAGCTGCGGTTGCCTGCAGTTACGCACAAGCCTCACACTTGCGGAGCGGTGGACGGCGGTCAAGCGCGACCCGGTGCTCCGGCAGTGTGCGGGGCGCGGCCGAGTACCCGCTGGACTGGCCTGCCCTCCCCTGCGACCAGCCGCTGGATGAGGCGGACGTCGACCTGACGGGGCCGATCGCGGACTTCGAGGCCGTACCGGTCACCTCGACGTCCGCGCCTTCGCAGCCGGCCGCGAAGTCCGGCAGCCGCCCGCTCCGCCCGCCGCGTCACGACCATGCCCGACGTGCGCGTGCCCTATTCCAGGTGTGTGCGGAGCGTGGACGCGATGTCGGCCGTACCGATGACTTTTGCGCGGATCCGTAGTCGACACCCCGGACCCACCGACAGCGGCGGGCCCGTGCAGGGAACGTTTCGACATGGGAAGAAGCACATGGAGGCAGTGATGGGCGTCGACGACTCCGAGCAGGAGCGCACGATCCGGACGGACGAGCAGGGGACGCGGGTGAGCGGTCCCCGGGTCTTGGTGACGGGGGCGAGCATCGCCGGACCCGCCCTGGCCCACTGGCTGCGCAGGCGGGGGGCCGAGGTGACCGTGGTGGAACGGGCTCCCGGGCTGCGTCCCGGCGGGCAGGCGGTGGACGCACGCGGGGTCGCCAAGGAGGTCATCGGGCGCATGGGGCTGGGCGCGGCGGTCCGCGCGGCGTGCACCGACACCGCCGGCGCGCACACCGTGGACGTGGACGGCAAGGTGCTGGAGACCTTCCGCTCGGACGACGACGGTGGCGACGGGTTCATCGCGGACATCGAGATCCTGCGCGGAGACCTGTCCCAGGTGCTCTACGACGACACCCGCGACGGCGTCGAGTACCTCTTCGGCGACCGGATCGCCGAGCTCGCCCAGGACACGGACGGCGTCGACGTGGTCTTCGCGGGCGGCGACCGGCGGCGCTTCGACCTGGTGATCGGGGCCGACGGGCTGCACTCGGAGCTGCGGGCGATGGTCTTCGGGCCGCACGAGCGGTTCCTGCGCCACCTCGGGCACGTGCTGGCCTTCTACAGCGTGCCCAACGAGTTCGGGCTGGACCGCTGGCTGCTTGAGTACCAGGACCAGGAGTCCGGGCGCTCGGCCCTCCTGCGCCCCATCCAGGACGCCACAAGGGCGATGGCCATGTTCTACTGCGCCTCGGCTGACTTCGATGTCGACTACCGTGACGTCGCGGCCCAGAAGCGCCTGCTGCGTGAACGGATGGCGGGCCTGGGCTGGCTGGCCCCGGACATCCTCGCGCACTTGGACGACACCCCGGACTTCTATCTCGACCAGGTCGCCCAGGTGGTGATGGACCGCTGGTCGAGCGGACGGGTGGCGCTGCTGGGGGACGCGGCGTTCAGCTCGTCTCCGATGTCGGGGCAGGGCACCGGGCTGGCACTGGTCGGTGCCTACGTGCTGGCCGGAGAGCTGGCAGCCGCCGAGTGGGACCCCGCCACCGGGTTCGCCCGTTACGAGGCACGGATGCGCTCGTTCGTCGAGGCCAACCAGGAGATCGGCCGATTGAACGCCCGCAGCCGCGAAGTCCCCGGGCCGGACGCCGGGCCGCGCCCCGATTTCTCCGGCGAATGGTTCACCGAGCTGGTCGGGCGCGCGATCGACGGCATCGAGCTGCCCGACTACGCGGAGGCGCCGGACTCCGCAGCCCAAGCCGCGTCCCCGAACACCTCGTCGGCCAAAACGTAGGTGCCACATGGCGGGCGTGGCCCGGAACGTAACGGCCTGGCGGGTGGACGGACCGGGCCCGCCGGGCCGACTGCCCGCTGCCCGCTGCCCGCTGCCCGCTGAGTACGTGACCTGTAGTGGACCTCAAGCGCCGTGTCCGTCCGCTTGGTTGACTTGCCCCGTGAAGGAAATCCACCACGAGATGCGGCGCGTGCCCGGACTCGACGCGACGGCACGGCCGCCCAAGTGGGCGCCAGGAAGTGGACCGTCACGGGCCCGGCGTCGGTGAGCGGCAGGTAGCGCACTGCGGGATGGGGATGGCTGTGGCGGGTGGCCTCGGCGGTGATGCCGACGGCCTCTCCGGTGGCGATGGAGGTGAGCCACTCGTCCCTGTTGGAGACGACCTGCCGGCTTCGTCTGGGGACCGTCGACAGCACGGGGGGGGCGCGTCTTCACCTCGCTCATGGCCCAGTCCGACGCCGACGGAGACCTGAACCGGGCGGTACCTACCGGTGGACTCCACGATCGTGCGTGCCCACCAGCACTCGGCCGGGGTCCTCTATGGAGGGGTGCCTTGCCGACGAGCCGGGCGATCCTGCCAGCGGTCTTCCCCGCGGCGCTGAGCACGGAGATTCACCCCGCTGCCGGCGCCTGCTGCCGCCCCTCGTCTTCGTTCTCACCGTCGGACAGGACGGTGACGCGCCCGCCTTCACACACGTGATGGCCCCCTTGCGCCTTGCTCGCCGCCCCGGACGGTCCCGCGGCGGGCCAGAGGCGGTCCCGGCCGACAAGGCGCACTCGTCACGCGCCATCCGCGGAAACCCAGGGATCTTCCATTGGTCCGCACGATGATCCAACTGCCCCTGACAGAGGGAGGTAACCGCCTGTAGCCACCGCCGCCCCGGCTCCTGTCCCGATTCGGCGGCACCGACGTGTGTGGGGTGGCCACCCTGGCACGAAGATCGAACGGCCCAGCCCTACAACTACTCAAAGTGATTCTTTGTTACGCTGTGCTATGCCCGGTCGTGGGGCCCAGCCCCTCGCCCCGTCCCCCGCACCCCTACGGAGGCACGCATGACCCTGATGGACCACGACGTCTACAGCACCAAACTCGCTGCTCGCTTCGCCACTTTCGACCACGACCACGACGGCCGCATCACTGCCGCCGACTTCGACACCATGGCCGAGCGGATCCTCGCCGAGTACAACCTGTCCGAGACCTCGCCCAAGGGTGCCGCGCTGATGGCCGGCGCGCGCCAGTACTTCACCAGCCTGGCCCAGGAAGCCGACATCGACGGCGACGGGGAGATCACGCGTCAGACATTCGTCAACGCCGCGCAGTCACGGCTGCGCGGAAACAAGGACGGGTTCGCGCGGGTGATCCGCCCGTGGGCGGCGGCCGTGGTCGAGATCGCCGACACCAACGGCGACGGCAGTGTCGACCTCGCCGAGTGGGCCCGCATGCTGATGGCGATGGGCGCCGTCGAGCCGGAGGCGTCCAAGCAGGCCAAGCGGATCGACACCGACGGTGACGGGACGATCAGCCTCGACGAAGTCATCGCCTCCGCCGTCGACTTCTACACCAGCGACCACGCCCACGCCGAGTTCGGTGAGGTCTGACCCAGGGCGCACCCCGCGGCCTCTGGGCGGCAGCCCGGGGGCCGCTACCTGCGCGGAGACCTGGCGGGCGCTTCACGAGTGGGTGCTGCAATACCTGTGCCGGCCCCATCCGCAGCTCGGCCGACCCGGCGCGGTGTGCCCGTACACCCGGCGCGCACTCGAAACCGGCCGCCTCCACGTCCTCGTCTGGCCGTGGCCGGTGCCCGACACCCAGGCGCTGACCGAAATCATGAACAAGTGGGCAGACTGGTTCGAGCGGGTGTGCGGGGACGACGACGGTCAAGCCCTGCTGGTCGCTTTCCCCGCCCTGCCCCGCCCGAGCGCCAGGCGGCTGATCGAGGGCGCACAGCTGCTGCTGAAGACGCCCCTGGCACAAAGAGGGCTGATGGTCGGCGAGTTCCACGACGGGCCACCGCCCGCCCACGGGGTGCGCAACCCCGGCTTCCGGCCCTTCCACAGCCCCGTCCCGCTGCTCGCGCTGCGCCGCATGATCCGCCCCGACCTCGTCTTTCTCAGAGACGACCGTGCCCAGCACGCCGCCTACCGCACCCGCTTCCCCGACAGCGCCGTGGACAACCCGCTTGAGCCCGTACCCGCCCTGAACCTGTAGGTGACCAGACCCATGACCGTGCAGAGCCACCCTGTCACCCCTGGCAGCGGCACGGACGACGCAGGCCTGCCCCAGCCCTCCTGCGACTTCCCCTGCACCGGCCCGTCCGCAGGCTGCGCTGCGGACGGGCCGGTGCACATGTCGGCGCAGGAATTCCGCCGGCGCGGGTACGAGGTCGTCGACTGGATCACCGACTACTGGCAGACCCTGCCCGCCCGGCCCGTGGTCCCCACGGTCGTGCCCGGCGGGACCGCCGAGCGCCTACCCCTTCACGCGCCTGAAGAAGGTGAGGACTTCGCCGCGCTCATGCGGGACGTGGACGAGCTCATCGCCCCGGGACTCGCGCACTGGCAGCACCCCGGGTTCCTGGGCTTCTTCCCGATGACCACGTCCGGTCCGGCCGTACTCGCGCAGATGCTGACCGCGGGGCTGAACGCACAGGCGATGACGTGGGCCACCGGCCCGGCCGCCACCGAGCTCGAACTCCGCGTCATGTCCTGGCTCGCCCGCCTCATGGACCTGCCTGAAACGCTCACCGGCGGGGGGATCATCCAGGACACCGCCTCCTCCGCCGCCCTCGTCGCCGTGACCGCCGCCCTGTGGCGCAAAGCCGGCGACCAATGGCGTGAACACGGCAGCGGGCCCGGATACACCGTCTACACCTCCACCGAAGCAAACTGCTCCGTCGGCAAGGCCGTGCGCCTCGCAGGTCTCGGCGACACCGCGCTGCGCCTCATCCCCGTCGACCCCTTCACACGGGCCATGCGCACCGACGCCCTGCGCGACACGATCGAGGCCGACCTGGCGGCCGGGCTCACTCCGGTCGCGGTCGTCGCCACGGTCGGCACGACCTCGACCACGGGTGTCGACCCCCTGCCGGCCATCGGCCGACTGTGCCGGGAACGCGACTTGTGGCTGCACGTCGACGGCGCCTACGCGGGTGTCGCCGCCGTCTGCCCCGAACTCCGCTGGATCAACCAGGGTCTGCACTTCGCCGACAGCTACAGCGTCAACACCCACAAATGGCTGCTCACCGGGTTCGAATCCAGCCCCATGTGGTTCGCCGACCCCACCCACGTCAACCAGGCCATGACCACCGCCGCGGCCGGATACCTCCGCGAAGCCCTCAACGACCAGCACACCATCCCCGACTACCGAGACTGGCAGATCCCCCTCGGGCACCCGTTCCGGGCCCTGAAACTCTGGTTCACCCTGCGCTGGTACGGCGCCCAAGGCTTGCGCGCCCACTTGCGACAAGGAATCCACCACGCCCAGATGTTCGCCGAACTGGTCCGCACGGACCCACGGTTCGAGATCTGCGCACCCCACCCCTTCGGCCTCGTCACCTTCCGCCTGCACCCCGACAACTTCGTCAACATGCGGCTCTTGGAAACCGTCAACGCCGATGGGGACCTCTACCTCACCAGCACCGACATCGACGGCCGATCCGCCTTGCGCCTCGCCGCCGGCGGCACCCACACCACCGGCGACCACATCACACATGCCTGGAACCGCATCCGGACAGCAGCCGACACCATCCTCAACACCCCGGCCTCCAGCCCGATCGCGTAGTGCTGCCCGCACAAGGACCGTCGCCCGGGCGCCAGACGCCGCACACCGCGCCGCGCCGCCGGGGACGCACCTATGCCCGAGGGAAGACCCCAAGGCCGCACTTGCCTCGGGGCCCGGGGGCGCGACGTCCCGCGGAGGCAGGAAGAACGGCGGCGTCCGAGCCGCCAACGATGCATCGGCGGCCCGGGCCACCTCAGGTGGTGAACACCGTCACCTGCCGTGCTTCGCCTGGAGTGCCCTGGCGGGCTCAAGGTGATGCTCCATCGTGGGCAGGGTCTCCGCCGCGTAGGACTTCAGCTCGGGCCCGGCCGAGTTGGAGGCTTCCTTCTTGAACAGCTCGACGCCCCTCTCCTGGGCCTCCACGGCGTTGTTGACATACGCCTGGTCGAACGACTCTTCCCGCCGCTCCAGGATCATCTTCTTCACCTTGTCCGTCAGCGCCGCCTCGTCGGGCGCACTGACGTCCAGCTTCCCGGCGATGTCGTTCAGCCTCCGTGGCGCCTTGGTGTGGTCCGTGACGGCCTGCTGAGCGAAGCCCGTTGACCTCCCCGCCCCCGGGTCTTCTCCATGGCCAGGTTCCCCGTCACGACCCGTCCGATGTGGAACTCGGTGGCGGCTTCAACGAAATCGTCGGTGCTCGTCGTGTCCTTATCACCGCGGATGCGCCGCGCAACGCTGCGCGCAGCTCGCAGCACTCGCTCAGCCGGGGGTGGAGCGGTCGAGCGGTCCTCGGTGGGCGTGCCCGGCGTTATGCGATCTGGACCTCTTCGGCCTGCATTCCCTTCTGTCCCCGGGTGGCGACGAAGGTGACGGCCTGACCTTCGGTCAGGGTCTTGAAGCCGTCGGCCTGAATGGCCTTGAAATGAACGAAGAGGTCATCGCCCGTCTGAGGCGTGATGAATCCGTACCCCTTCTCGTCGTTGAACCACTTCACAACGCCGCTCTGCCGATTGCTCACGCTTTTCACCGATCTCATCGAGAATGATCAACTGCACCATCCCTGCCCACCCCGGGTCCGGGTGAATCAAAGCTACTGTCCGGGGGGCGTGGCGGCGGGCGCAGTGGTGGAACGGGGGCGGGCAGCCGCCGGGGAGACACGGACCCGGGACGGGCGCGCCCGGCGCCGAAGGCGCTGCCGTCCGGGAGTGCGGGGTCGCGTCCACGAGCCGCCCGCTGCGGTTGAGGACGGCTGACACTGCCCCTGGCCGGATTGGCAGCGGCGCGACCGCATGTCGGCCGACCCTGGACGGCCCAGCGGCGACGGCGGCGCTTGGACGGACTGTGGATCACTTGAACCGGAGCGACTGCCGGAAGACGCCCCAGCCGACAGCTCCGTCGGCGTCGGCTTCGGCTTCGGCCCTGTGCGGGCGAGGACCATCGCAGGGGCCGCGGGTTTGACCGGCGCAGGGGCACGGGTAGACAGCCGCAGCTGCAGCGCGGGCTTCGTCCAGGGGAGGCAGGGGTTCCATGATCGTGGCAACGGACCGGGCGGGGCTGTTACGGGCGCGCGCCGATCTCGCAGGGTCGGTTGGCCTGGTGATCACCATGGGCGCGCTGCACGCCGGGCATGCGGCGCTGATCAGGGAGGCGCGCGAGCGGACCGATCACGTGGTGGTGACGGTATACGTCAACCCGCTGCAGTACGAGGATCCGGCGGTGTATCCGAGTGCGCCGGAGGCGGACTGCGCGCTGTGCGAGGCCGAAGGCACACAGGTGGTGTACCTGCCGCAGACGGTCGAGGTGTACCGGGCGGAGGGCCCGTTGGTGCGGGTGGCGCCGGGGCCCGGAGGGGAGGGGCTGGAGGCCGCCGGGCGGCCCGGCTACTTCGACGGTGTGCTCACCGTGATGCTGAAGATGACCAACCTCGTCCGGCCCGATGCGGTCTTCCTCGGAGAGAAGGACTTCCAGCAACTGGCACTGTTCCAGCGGATGATCTTCGACCTGGACGTGCCGACCGAGGTCGTCGGTGTGCCCACCGTACGCGAGAGTGACGGCCTGGCCCTCTCCAGCCGCAACACCCGCCTCTCCCCCACCGAACGCATCACAGCACTCACCCTCCCGCGTGCACTGACCGCCGGAGTGCAGGCGGCATCGGCCGGCGGCCGGGCACAGGACGTGCTGGCAGCCGCCCGCAAGGTCCTGGACGAGGCCGCGCACGGCCAGATCCCGGTGCAACCGCTGTATGTGGAGCTGACCGGTCCCGGTCTGGAACCCGCCCCTCGGGCGGGGCAGGCGTGGCTGCTGGCCGCCGTACAAGTCGGAGCCACCCGGCTCATCGACGGCATGCCCCTCACCCTCACCGAGCACCCCGGCCCGAGTCCCGGTCCCGGCCCCGGTCCCGGCTGAGACAGCGAACTGGCTCAGCAGCACGGCCGGGTAAGTCACAGCCACGGCACATCGGAGGAGACCACGGGTGAGGATCGTCATCACGGGCGCGTCAGGATTCCTCGGACAGCGGCTCACACGGACGCTCCTGCACGAGCGGACCTTCGCCGGGCGGCCCATCGGCCGGCTGGTCCTGGCCGACGCCGTCGTCCAGCCAGATCCCGCGATCGTCTCCGATCCGCTCAGCGACATCGTGCACGGCGACCTCAACGACCGCCTCGACGACGTCTTCGCCCGACCGGTCGACGTGGTGTTCCACCTGGCCGCCGCGGTATCCGCCGCCTGCGAGGCGGACTTCGACCTCGGCATGCGCGCCAACCTCGACACCACCCGCGCCCTCCTGGAAACCGCCCGCCGGCAGGCCGCTACCGGCGGGCCACTGGTGCGGCTGGTGTTCTCCAGCAGCCTCGCCGTCTACGGCATCGACCCGGCGCAGCCGGACCCGCCGGCCGTCAGCGAGACCACCGCACCCATGCCTCGCTCCAGCTACGGCGTACAGAAACTCATCTGCGAGCACCTGATCGGCGACTACACCCGCCGCGGATTCCTCGACGGACGCGTAGCCCGACTGATGACCGTCGCCGTACGCCCCGGCCGACCGAACGCGGCCGCCTCCGGGTTCCTGTCCTCAATCATCCGCGAACCCCTGGGCGGACTCCCGGCGACCTGCCCCGTACGGCCCGACCTCAAGGTCGCCCTCGCCTCACCCGCGACCACCATCGACGGACTCCTGCGCATCGCCGAAGCCCGACGCGGCACGGAGCCAGGACGCCCGGGCGGGACGGATCCGGTCAACCTTCCCGCGCTCACCGTCACGGTCGCCGACGTGATCACCACCCTGCGGCAGGTCGCCGGCGATGCAGTCGCCGACCTCGTCACCATTGCACCCGACCCGGCCGTCGAGACGATCGTCGCGTCCTGGCCTGCCCTCTTCAACAACCAACGCGCTACCGCCCTCGGCCTCCGGCCAGACCTCGACCTCCGCTCCCTGATGCACGACTACATCACCGGCCGCGCCGACAAGGCGAAGGACTGATCGAAAGGGCAATCCACTCGTACCGGCAAGCCGGCGCCCATGGTTGCGCGCAGGTGTCACGCTCGGATTCGGGCTCGGCCGGCGCTTGCTCATCGCCCCGGTCGGCCGGGACGGATGATCCGTCGATGCTCGACCGGCTCGTTCACGCCGGCCGCGAGCGACGCCTGCCCGACGTCTGAACGCGCGACTTCAGCGCAGGCACACTCCATGGCAATTCACATCGTGATCGGGACGGCAAGCAAGCCCGCAAGGCGATGGGAGGTGCGCTGGGGCACACAGTGAGGGGGAACGGCGAGAGCGCAGTCGGACAGGCGACGTTGCAGGGCGGTGAGGGCGGCTTGGAGTTCAAGGCGGGCAAGGGCTGCCCCGGGGCAGTGGTGGGGGCCGTGGCCGAAGGCGAGGTGTCGGCCAGGGCCCCGGTGGGGTGCGTGGGGGGCGGTAGTGAGGGAGAACAGGATGGTATCGCCGGCGTGGATGTGCTGTCCCGCGATGGTGAGGTCGCGGCGGGCGAAGCGTCGCGCCGTGGTCAGGACCGGGTTCTGCCGGGTCAGCAGCTGCTCGATCAGAGCACGGTCCACCGGCCTTTGCCGACAGGCGCCGGAAGCGGGATGGATGAAGTCCAGGGCGCTGCGCGTGATGAGGTGGGCGGTGTTCTCGATGCCCGCCCACCACATGCCGAAGGTGAGGATGACGACGTCATTGCGGTCGAGCCCGGCCCCCGGTGCGGTGGCGGCCCAATGGGAGACGAGGTCGGTGCCCGGGCGTTGGGTGCGGGTGGTGACGAGGCGGTCGGCGAGGCCGTGGACGCCCTCGATGGCCGCGGTCAGGTCTTCGGGCCGGGGTGGGGCGAACATGAGGCGCGTCCAGTGCATCAGCGCGTCCCGGTCGCGTGGCGGCACGTCGAGAAGGTCCGCGACGACGGTCAGGGCCAGAGGGACGGCGAAGTCGGCAACCAGATCACCGCAGCCTCGCCTTGCGACGGCGGCGGCCAACCCGTCCGCGATCCGGCCGACCGGCTCCTCCCACGCCCGCATGCGCTGCGGGGCCAGGGGCTTGGCGGCGGCGGCCCGCAGCCGTGCGTGAGATGCGCCGTCACGGTTGAGGAGCTCACCAGCCAGCCGACCTGGCAGACGAAACCCGCGATGGCCCGATCCGGCAAACCTGTCGTCGACGGCGAACACCGGATCTGCCAGTCGGCGCCGAACCTCCTCATGACCGGTGACGAGCCACGCCCATCTCCCGCCCCGCATTCCCACCCGACAGGCCGTCGACGCGGCAGGTGCCCGCGGACAGGAGGCAGGGAGGGCGGCAGAGTCGTGGATGCTCATGCACCAAGGCTGTCCCCTCGGGCGGGCCAAAACCCAACACCGAGACGACCTTGGCCAGATACCAGTACCCCGCCAACGTACTGCCACCGACAGGGCGCTGCCTTCCGGTCGTCCCACCGTGCCAGGCCGTCTCGGACACCATGGCTACGAGGCCGACTTGGCGGGTGGATCACCAGAGCGTGCCGAAGCACCGTGTCGCGGAGGTCGCCGAGGTCCGAAGGAGCCGAGCTTGCTCACGCAGACCACGATCCGCGGCCCGCAGAGGGGCATGGGTGCACGGCCGCGGGTACACGGGTGCGCTCGTACTCGGTGGAGGCCGGGCCGGCAAGCCTCTTCGGGCTCCCTGCCTTGGAGGGTCGGCCGTTTGCGGTGCTCGAACGACCGCCACCGCCCGGCGAGGGCGCCTCTTGTCGTGCGCGGTCGGCTCTGTCGGGGCTCAGTACAGCAGGATGCGGGTGACGATCACCTGGGGCGGATTCGCCGCCCTGGCGACCACGTACTCGATGATGCCCAGTGCGCCGTCGGTGCCGAGCGGCAGCAGTCGGCACTCCGGCCAGTCCTCCGCGACGCTGCTCCCTGGCACAAGTCCCCGATACTCGCCGATCTCGACCATCGCGGCCACGATCGGTCCCATGGCCCACGGCGGCAGCGCCGGGTCGATCATGAAAGCGGTGACTTCCTCGGACAGCACACACGGCCAGCCCTGCGAGCCGTCGTCGAACGTCTCACTCAACGGGCAGCCCCTCGGCCCGGCGCCGGTCGAGCATCTCCTGGACAGTGACCGTGGGCGTCGTGCCCGCGAGCGCGGCCGTGACGCGGCGCTCCCGCTCCGGGGCGCAGTCCAGCATGGCCCGGCCCCACCAGCGGAGCAGCACTCCCCTGGCCTCCTCCGGCGCGGCAGCCAAAAGCTCGGCGTAGAAATCCTTGGCGGCCTCCGGCGTCAACGCGCCCGCGATGCCCTTGGCGTTCCTCGGGACCTGCTCCGGCTCCTGCCGGTGAATCGGCTGTGCAGTCATCGGCCGCCCCTTTCCTCTCCTCTTGAGTCTGCCCTGCCAATGCCGTCGCGGTCGACCATTCGGCGGGAACGACAGGTGTGGCTGTGGCGGAAGACGCCGCCGCGGTAGGCGCGGATCTCCGCGGCCAGATCGGGGCGCGGTGTGACCGTTCTCAGCCGGCCTGGACGGTCGTAGCCGCCGAGGATGGCGCGCCAGCGCCGCGGTCAAACGGCAGGTGCGCCGGAGCTGGACGAGGACGAGGGCGAGGTTCGGCCACCGGCCGAAGGGCGCAGGAGCTGCCTGCTCTGAGGCCTTCGTGCCGTACGCCCACACCGGCAGTGGTGTGGGCGTACGGGTTCCGGGCTTCATCCGGGGCCGTTAGACGGCGACCTTGCCGAACAGGTGGTTGGCGGGAGCTTCCGGGTCGTTGCCGTAGAAGAACTCGGAAATCGCCCGGTGGAATTCGGCGCGGTCCAGCGCGCCGGAGCCGTCGCGGTCCAAAGCGGCGAAGACCGCCGCGCAGTCCTCGCCCGGGACGGCGGCGATCGAGTCGAACATCTGCTGGAACTCCGCTTGGTCGATCGTGCCGTTTCCGTCGAGATCGACGAGGTCGAAGAAGCAATTGGTCACCGGCTCGACCTGCTCCGGATACAGGGCGGGGTCGGTCAGGGCCCGCATGAATCCTTCGGTCATTTCCCGCAGATCGACCTTCCCGTCACCGTCCTGGTCCATGGGGGCGATCACGTTCGTCCAGAACTCGTCCATCCCCTCGGTGAGCAGGCGGGCGGTCGTGGAGTCCGGCGCGGTGCCGCGGGCGGCGATGTATCGCTCGCTCATCATGCGGATGTCCCGCTGGGTGATGAACCCGTCGCCATCGACGTCGGCGCCCCTGAACCATTGGCCGTATTTGAGGTGTTGAAGTGCAGTCACGATTGCGCACAGTATTCACGTCGTCACTCAGGCGCAAATGGCGAGAATTCTTCGTGTCAATGTTCGAAGTCCGGGGTCGTGAAGGCGAGCACATCAGGGAGGGAACCGCCGTACAGCTCGACGTCGACCAGCACACTGAGGGCACTTGGTCCCTGGGACAAGCGCGAGCAAGGCCGGTCCGCCGTGAGGGCGTTCGGATTGCCGTGGCGGTCCAGTGTTCCGGTCGTGCCCGGCTGGACCGGATCCCACCACGCTCCCGTGGACAGTTGCACGACGCCTGGCATGACGTCGTCCGACAGCACTGCGCCGGCAAGACAGCTGCCCCGGTCGTTGTAGACGCGTACGATTGCGCCGTTTTCGATGCCCCGTGACGCGGCGTCCAACGGATTGATCGTCATGGGCTCACGGCCACGGATCTTTGAGCTGAGGCTGCGGCCACCGTTGTCGTACTGGCTGTGCAGGCGAGAAGCGGGCTGATTCGATATCAGATGCAACGGGAAGCGGTCCGCCAGATCGCCACGAAGCCACTCCACCGGTTCGAACCACCTCGGATGTCCGGCGCAGTCGTCGTAGCCGAACGAGTCGATCTCCGCGGAGAAGATCTCGATCCGGCCCGACGGCGTCGGCAGGGGGAAACGCTCCGGATCCGAGCGGAGCGCCTCGAAGCTGCCGGGAAACGGTCCGCTCAGCGTCGGCAGCTCGGCGGTGGAGTCGCGCCAGAAGTCGTCGAAGCCCGGCAAGACGGCATCGTCGCCGAGGTTGGCCCTGGTCTGCTCGTAGAGGTGGCGGACCCATTGGGTTTGTGAGCGTGACTCCGTGAACTCCTGCTCGTATCCGAGCCGGGAGGCCAAGGCGGCGAAGATCTGGTGGTCGGTGCGCGACTCGCCCGCGGGCTCGCGGACCTTCGGCATCGCCACGAGGTGGGGATCCGAGAACCCGGCGGCGAAGTCGTCGCGCTCCAAGCTGGTGGCGACGGGAAGGACGATGTCGGCGAACTTGGCCGTGGTGTTCCACCAGGCTTCGTGAACCACCACCGTGTCAGGAGTCTGCCAGGCTCGGGTCAACCGATGCAGGTCCTGGTGGTGGTGGAACGGGTTGCCTCCGCACCAGTAAATCAGGCGGAGTTCAGGCAGCGTGAGACGCTGGCCGTCGTAGTCGATGGTCCTGCCCGGATGCAGCAGGGTGTCGGCGATCCTTGCGACGGGGATGAAATCCGGGACCGGGTTGGGAACCCCCGGAAGCGTCGCCACGGAAGGGCGGCCCGGGGCAACGCCGGTCGCGTCCATCGTTGCGTAGCCTGCGCCCCAGCCGCAGCCGGGCCGGCCCATCGAGCCCGCCATGGCGGCCAGCACGACAGACATCCAGATCGGTTGCTCGCCACGGTCCGCCCGCTGCACCGCGTAGTTGACCATGATGAGAGAACGTTGCCTGGTGAGGCGGCGGGCGAGGTCGATGAGCGCGTCGCGGCTGATGCCCGTGATCCCCGCTGCCCAGGCAGCGTCCTTGGGTACGCCGTCGAGCTCGCCGGTCACGTAGGCGGCGAAACGGTCGAACCCGACGCAGCACCGGCTGAGGAAGTCCGCATCGTGCCACCCGTTGACCAGCATTGTATGGGCGATGCCGAGCATCGCGGCGGTGTCGGTGTTGGGGATGACGGGCAGCCACTCGGCGTCGAGGAAGCCGGCGGCGTCGCTTCGGATGGGGCTGATGTTCACGAACCGCACTCCGGCCTCACGGCAACGGCGCTGCAGGCCCTGCGTCTGGTGCCTGGCCAGCCCACCGGGGTTGATCTGGCTGTTCTTCAGGGCCAGCCCTCCGAACGCCACCACCAGCTCACAGTCCTCGGCGATCTCGGCCCACATCGGCATCCGGGACTGGTAGCTCCACGGATGCCCGCCGATCACATGCGGCAGGATGACCTCCAGAGCCGCGGTGCTGTACGTGTTGCGCGAGTCGGTGTAGCCACCGCCCAACGCGAGGAACCGGTGGAGCTGGTCCTGCGGATTGTGGAATGCTCCCGCGCTCGCCCAACCGTAGGATCCGCCGAACACCGCGCTGTCACCGTTCTGCGAACGCACTCGACGGAGCTCATCGCCCACCAGAGCGATCGCGTCGTCCCAGCTCACTTCCACAAAGGCGTCCACGCCTCTGGCCGTGTCCTGGACCCGCGGCAGGCCGTCCAGCCAGCCCCTGCGCACCGCTGGGCGCAACACGCGAACGCCGTCGTCGGCGGCTGCCACCATTCCGGGGCCGATGGGTGAGGGCGCGGGGTCATCGGCCCTCGGCTCGATCCGCACCAGCCGACCGGAATCGACCACGGCGACGAAGCTGCCCCAGTGCGTCGCCACCGACATGCGGCGTTCCACCATGCATCAACTCCGCCCCTGAAGCTTCCCCTGCTCCTGCTCCTGCACAGCAGCTGCTCCCGCCACAGGGGCACCACCCCGGCCGGCGGGCCGCGGGACAGAGACTTCCCCTGCGGCCCACCGCCCAACCTCGCCGGTGCGCGCAACTGCCCCTGACGGAGGCGCCAGGGGCACGTATACGGGTACGGCCCGTGGACGGACCCGGGCCACCCCGTCGTGTTCGATCGGCGGGCCGGGCCCTGCATCGCTCATGTCACCCTGTTCCTCATCACGCGCTACGTCACCGCCCACAGCTACGGGCCGCAGCCTCCATGGACGCCGTTCTCGCTGTCGACCTCGACGCATGGCATGGGCCGCCACACAGTGGCCCGACGTCCCCTTTCCCTGGGTTCCAGATGACGCGGAACGCATGCTGAAGTAGGGGCGAGAGCCAAGGGGGCGCCCACTGGTCCTGGGACTGGTGCGCCCGATCGGCTGCACCACTTCACCGGTAAAGCGATCCAGCTCCCAGCGGGTGATGCCCGCCGGGGAAACCGGGCGGGGCCGGCAGCCGCCGACCGGCAGGCCAGCCGGCGGCGCAAGGGACGGGCCGCGTCGGGTCACCCGGATCGGCTGGCCCCGTGGCGGCCACGCACGCCAGCGCCTCAGCCAAAGTGAGCGTGCCCGCATACAAGGCGCGGCCCACCAGCACACCCTGCACGCCGTACGAGGCCAGACCCGCGACCGTGCGCAGGTCGTGCAGGGAGGCGATCCCGCCCGCGGCCAGCACCGCGGTTGCAGTCCGCGCGCACACCTGGGTGAACAGGCCGGTGTTCGGGCCGGCGAGGGTCCCTTCCCGGCCGACGTCGGTGACGACGCAGCGGGGGCAGCCCGCCCCGTCGAGGACGGTGATCGCGTCCCAGAGGCTGCCGGCGTCGGTGCCGCCCGGGCCGGCCAGGCGCGGGCCGCGGCTGGCGGTGCGGACGGGCAGGCTCACGCCGAGCCGCTCCCCGTGCCGGCGATGGCGGCAGCGCACCAGTTCAGGTCGGTCAGTGCGCTGCGACCAAGGTGAAGCCGGTCCACCAGCCCGCGGCGGCTTCCGCCGCGAAGCCTCGGCCAGGGCGCGGAGCCGAGCCTGCGCCGCGGGAATTGATGCGAACCGCCGTCTGACAGCACCCGGGTGTCTATGATCTTCGTGGAAGTTCCTGCGGCCCTGCGGTGCAGCGCGCTGACCGGCCTGGCTGCCGGAAATTCGGACCTCAGGATCTACCGAACGGACGGCGCATGCCCTTACTCTCCTGCATTCTGGCGACCAAGGACCGGCCGCATTTCCTGGCACAGGCGATCAGGTACTACTTGCAGCAGACGCAGGAGGACACCGAGCTGATCGTCGTCGACGACGGGGTCCGGTCTTGCGAGGCACTGGTGCCCCATGTGCCGCAGATCAAGTACCTGCGGCTTCCGCGCCCGACGTCGCTGGGGACGAAGCTGAACCTGGGTATCGAAGCCTGCTCCGGTCACGTGGTCCAGAAGCTGGACGATGATGACTACTACCACCCCCGGTTCCTGGAGGTGATGACGTCCGAACTGCTGGGTGCGGGGCGGTCGGACGTGGTGGCCGGGGTGGAGCGGCTGTTGGTGCTGATCGCGGCGACCGGCGAGCTCGTCGACGCCGGCAGCGGCTGGTTCGCCGGCGGCACGTACTGCTTCTACAAGGACGCCTGGAAACAGGCCCCGTTCCGGGACGTACCGCGCCGGGTCGACGTGTTCTTCCTCGAAGACCATCCCCACCTCGTCAAGCTGCCGGTGTCCGCACCAGAGCTGTATGTCCTGGTGCGCCACGACAAGCACACCTGGACCCGGATGGCTCCCGAGACGGTCCAGCCGTTCACGGGCGTGCCCGTCGAGGACGTCACCGAGTACTTCACATCGTGCCCTCCCTACGGCAAGAGCCTGCAGGACCTGATCCCTGCCGAGCACACCCCCTTCTACCAGAGCCTGAAGCGGTGAGGGCGAGCCGGTGAACGAGACCTTCACGTGCCCGGTCTGCGCGGACGACGACTGGGAGACGCACGGCTGCTGGAAATACCAGGCCGGCGAGCGCACCCAGACCGAGGGCGGCGTCCTGAGCGACTACGAACTGCTGCGGCGCCGTGTCCTGTTCGAGGTCTGGTATCCGGGACGGACCGCGGTGACGCTACGGGAGCGCCTGTGCCTCCGCTGCGGCTTCATGACCTACGCCCCGCGCCCCACGAGCGATGACGTCGCGGCGAAGTACCGCTTCCTCCAGCACTGGGAGAAGGACATCGGCGGGTCGGCTTCCTCCGCCCTGGGGGCGAAGCTGGACCGCAGGCGAGCCGACCGTGCCCACGTGGCCGTCGTGTCCGTGCTCGGGCGCGAACCGCGCCGGGTCCTGGACTTCGGCGGTGGCAACGGCAAGCTCCTGGCACCGTTCCTGGAGCGGGGCGCCGACTGCGCGCTCGTGGACTACAACGACCGCCCGCTGTCGGGCGTGCGCAAACTCGCCGACACCCTGCGGGACCTGCCCGACGTCGAGCCGTTCGACGCCATCGTGTGCAGCCACGTCCTGGAACACCTCGCCGACCCGCTCACCACCCTCCAGCGGCTGCGCCCCCTGCTGTCGGCGGACGGCGTCCTCTACAGCGAAGTCCCGGTCGAAATCTGGAAGGGCCTCCCCATCGGGCCCGACCCCGTCACCCACATCAACTTCTTCACACCCCGCTCCCTCACCCGCCTCCACACCCGGGCTGGCCTCCGCATCGTCACCGCACACCGGTTCCAAGGAAACTACGCCGCATACCGCATGCAAGTCGCCGCACTCGTCTCCCGACGCGAGGACGGCAGGACGTTGCCTGAACCCGGCGCCGATGCGGCCGAGGCACGGCGTCTCCTGCGCCCCTCGATGTTCGACCGACTCGTCCACACCTGGCACCGGCTGCGCCTGCCCGGCACCTGACGATATCGGCACCGCCCAGATGAGACGGCCCCCCTGAAACGCCCAGCGGACCGCCCGGATGGTGCGGTGCAAACGATCATTTCCGCCGCTGGCGGGTGTCAGCCCGGTTCCGTGCCTGGCAGGCGCAGCGCAGCGGTTCCCTTCCGGTGTGCGAGGCGTTCCAGGGTCCAGGTGGGGTGCTGCCGGGCCCAGCGGGCAACCAGAGCCTTCTCCTCGTCGCGGTCATAGTCGTCCAGGACCACGAGTGCGCCCGGGGTGAGGGCGCCGGCGAGCAACGGTACGGCCGGGTACCGGGCGAGGGGTGCCGTCGGCCCGGGCGGGCCGTCCACGAACAGCAGGCCACAGCCGCTCAAGTCCCGCCAGGCCGCCTCCGCGTACCAGGACCAGCTCTCGCCCTGGACGGTGTGCTGCTCCAGCGGGGCGAGCCGCACCTGCGCGATGTCGCCCAGCCCCAACCGGTCCGCCTCCCGGACGGTTCGTTCGTGGTAGCCCGCGTCGTGCTCCAGACTCACCACACGGCCCGGTATGCCGAAAGCACGCAAGGCCGTGGCAAGCCACAAGGTCGAGGTGCCGCTGCCCGCTTCGACGACGAGTGACGGCCGCCGCGATCGGATCTGCTCCGCGAGGTACAGCAGCAGATCCGGAGCCGCAGCCCAACCGTCACCCCGCGGGATCGACACAGAAGGCCGGAGCATCTGCTCCAGCCGTGCCAGAAACTGCTCGTCCTCGGTGCACACCCTGTTCCCCCTCACCCTGCACTGGCCGACTCCCCCGGACGCTACCCGGATCGCGTCGCGGGCAGGCTCGGCACTACGGACGGCTGCTGGCCGGGTCTTGGAACAAGGCCGAGAACGTGTGGCGGAACCTGGGCGAAGAGATGCGGTCGGAGGCGGAAGCGTGGGCACAGTGGCGGGCATGGGAGTCCGACGACCTGGAACCCGACGCTGATCCCCGTGTGATCTGCAACCACCCGCGGATCATCTCCGGTTCCTCCGACGGCCTCATCCCCTTGCAGACTCGCGAGGTGTACGGCCCCGTAACGTGACCGTGAGTTGCACACCGGGCGAGACGACGTCCACGTGACGCTGCCCGGGTTCCGCGATGGGGGTGAGCGAAACACAAACCGGTGGTCCGGTATGTGATTGACCGGAGGCGGGCATGCTGCAAGGGCTCGCGTACTCCGGAAGGAGCGATGTGCTCTCTCAGGTTCTCGACCGGATCCGACGGCTCTTCGGACGCCCCGCCTCCACCCCCACATCCGCACCTATGTCCGCATCTACGTCCGCATCTACGTCCGCATCTACGTCCGAACGTGTCGGCGCCGCCCAGGCGAGCGCCCCGGTCCCGGTCCCGGTCCCGGTCTTCACGGCGGACTTCGGCTCGACCCGCCAGTGGGTCGCGGGCCGTTCCTGGGCCTATCCGAACGGCGGACCCACCAATGCCGGCGACAACAAGCTCGACTACCTCGTGCCGGACGCGTCCTTCAGCCGCAGCGGCACCTTCCGGGCGGCCCGCCGTCCCGACGGCAAGTGGAACACGGGTCTGTTGACCACCGAGGGCAGCGACGAAGGGTTCATGGTGCGTACCGGGGACGTGCTGGAGTCCCGGGTCCGGCTGCCCGCCGCACTCGGGGCCTGGCCCGCGATCTGGACCTGGCTGGACGGCGACAACGAGGTCGACGTCTTCGAGTACCACCCGGACAACCCCGACCTCCTCGAATTGTCCAACCACGTCAAGGGCGGCTCCCGCTACCACCGGGACGCGGCCATCGGTCCCGGCCGCTGGGTGGACCTCAAGGTGGAGTTCGGATCCAGCTCGGTGGTGTGGTGGGTCAACGGCAAGCAGGTCTTCGCCGACCGGCGCGGGGTGGGACGCCGCTGGCGCGCGTACCTCATCGTCAACCTCTCGGTCTGCGCGGGCCGCTACCACCCGGCACCCGAGCGGAACGTGTCGGAGATGTCCTTCGAGGTGGCCTACCTCCGCGTCATCCGCCCTTAGCTGATGCTGCAGGCGGGTTGGGGCAAGCCCTGGTGGAGGTCGGCGCGTATCTCGTAGCGGATCCGCAGGCGCTCGAAACGGTGGAATCAGGTGACGCGTGAATGCCTGGTCGCGGGAGCGCGACCGGGCATTCACCCGTCTGCCGTCCGGTGCCGGCCGGACGGCGGACCGGAGGCAGGGGGTCAGCGGCGGCGGGCCCAGGCGTCGTGTCGACGACGCGGTTGGGGGCGTCGCTCAGGATGGCGGTGTAGGAGCGGCTGTCCCAGACGTGATCGCGGCGGCCCTGACGGAGCGCGGTGCGCGAATCGCGTCCGGTTCCGACGTGGATGCGGATCGTGGCGTGGAGTGACGTGACGTGGCCGGCGATGCGGACATCGCCCAAGCGGTAGCGGAGGCCACCGCGGGTGGTGTTGGCGAACCTTGCTGACGGAGGGCGCCTGGCCGAGTGCCTGGCCCGGGTGGCTCTGTTCACGGGCCGTGGTTCCGGCACAACTTCTGTGGCGGCTTTGCCTACCCAGTCCCGGCAAGCGGTCGGCTGTTGCATGATCTCGGTCATGGACCCACAGGTGATAGCTGTCGTCATCGCCAGCCCTACCGCACTGGTGGCCGCGTTCGCGGCCTACACGGCAGGGCGCCACCAAGGCCACGGAGCCCGTCGGGGTCCCATAGACGCAGTCCGCCGGCAGCACCAGCGGGACGCCTACGCCGCCTTCCTACAAGCTGCAGAATCGTACGCATACGGGACGCGGCGCACGGTGACGCTCGCCCAGGCTCGTAGCGAACTTGCCAACGACGTTGCCACCAACGACCGTGCGGGCGTGGAAGCGCACGCCGTTGTTCTGCGGGCAGAGGCCGCAGAAAGGGATGACGCCCTGCGGGCCACACTGCCCGTCGTCCAGCTCGAAGGGCCCGAGCACGTCTCTGACCTCGCCCAGGAAGTCGCCGGCGCGGCATTTCAGATTCGCCTCGCCGCCCGGCAGAGAGATTACTCCGACCCTGCCTCCGTGCAGGCTGCCCAGGATGAGCACCAGCATCTCACCGCGGCTATCGCCGCGTACGTGACCGCAGCCCGCGACCATCTGAACGGTGACAGGACGAGACTCTGACTGGTCCGTGGAGCCGCTCCACAGAACTTGCGCCAGAGCCACTTCTGGTGAACATCCGCGGCACCCGAGATCGCCAACTGCGGCCCGAACGGCTGCTCAATCGCTGCTACTTCACGATTTCCGGCTCAACTTCAGCGGAGGGGCGCGCTGTGTGACGAATGGGCTCCCGACCTGTGCCGGCCCCCACCTGGACCGCACCCTCCGTCGTGGCTCGACTCGACGGGGCGCGGGTTAGACGAACCCCGCCCGATTGTGGTGCGCGAGGCCATCGAGGATCTCGCGCAGCAACGGGCTGCGGACGGCGGGCAGCCGAACCAGGGTGTGTTGGAACACTCCCCGATCCACCAGGAACCGGCGACCGGGGAGCAGCGGGGGCGAGTCGAAGTCGTCGCGGAGGACGCCCTTGGGCAGGCGGCCCGACATGGGAACGGGCGCGTCCGGCTCGGGAGAGACCATCCATAGCCACACCCCGAACGGCAACGGCACCAGGAGGTACGCCGCCGGGCCGGCTGGGGCCCAGACCTCCCCCGTCTGCGGATGGGACGGCACGAGGAGGATGTCGGCGTCCCGGCCGGGAGCCGGCAGCCCCGGTCCGGCCAGGACGGCGCGCCGCGCCGGCGGGCCCTCGGGCAGCAGGTCGTCGAGCGAGTGTTGGAACACCTCCCCGACCAAGCCGTTCGGGACGATCACCGGCCGGCCTTCCGACGCCACCAGCAGGTGGGCGAGTGCCCGGCCGGCCGCCGCCTCCCACTGCGGGCTCCACGACCACCAGTGGTTCGACCAGTGGGCCGGCCGCACCCGCGACCCCCACGTGGCGATCGGCTCGAACGGGGGCGTGCCCTCGCCCTCCTCCATCAGCTCCGCCCAGGAAAGCGGTGCCGCGTCGGAGGCGTCGACGGTAAGGCGGCGCACGGCGTTCGGGGCGAGCCACATCGCCTGCCAGAGCGAGCAGTCGTCGATCCGGGTCGCCACGGGCAGGGCACACTCCACGCAGGCCACGTTGGGGCCATCGGCTCCGTCAAGGCCGCAACAGTAGCCGCCTCCGCGATTCTCCGGGATCAGCACGGTTCCGCGGGCGTCGCCCGGCGCGATGACGATCGCGCCCGGCGCGCCGTCGGACAGGGCGTAGACCGGCGCGTAGACGGCGCGGGCGGCAGCCTCGTCCGGAGCGATGTCCTCCCACGTCCGCCACGGAGGCCCCCATGGCTCCGAGTCCACGGCGAAGGTGCCCGACTCCATGAGCACCGGGAGCTGGATCCCGTTTCCGTACTTCTGATGGGCGTGGACCGGCAGGGCGACCTGGGACATCGGAGTGGTCAGCTCAGCGCCGCACCCCTCACATGCGAAAACGAACAAATGTCCTCCGTCTGGAAATCGGAGGCATCATCGCAGTTCGCGAGCGGCCGGCCAATCGGTTTCCCAGGCGCATGAGGCACAGTCGCCCGTCACTCGGCGCGTGCAGCCCGCGGAAGTCGGGCCAGGGCCCGCAGGTTCGCGGGTTTCGGCAGCTGCAACGCGGCCGTGGGCTGGTCGCGGTGCGCGCCGCGCAGGATCCGGTGGTTGCTGCTCCCCTGGTGCACGACGGGATCCGGCGGGACCGGAAGTGGGACGGGCAGGCCGATGCCCGCGCCCTCTATCAAGCGCGGTTGATCCGGGACCTGGAGCTGTCGGTCCGCCGCCTCCCGAGCCGTCCCAGTGCTGCGGCGGCTATGGCTTCGTGCACCGCACTCCTACGAGCGGGCCGTGCCTCCCGTTCTCGGGTTCTGGCTCAGATTCCGTGATCTGGTTACCGAGCGTTCGGGTACCCATGAAGTTGAGCTCGCAGAGAGTGGCCTATTTGGTCTGCCTGGTCAGCCGTTACTCGATCCTGCTCTGGTCGCCGAAGCAGCTCGAAAATACCCGGCCCACGATGCTCTGGTTGCAGATCTGCCATGCGCGGAACGATGTGGAAGTGCACGTGCGCGAAGCCTTCGGCTTCGGCAAATTGGACAATGTAGGTCTTGGCGCAGCCAGTCATGCTCCGGAGAGCCCGGGAGAGCTCGACCTGCCACACCCCTAGGGCAGATGCCTCAGCGTTGGTGAGGTCATGAACCGCGGCAACGTGGCGTCGAGGCAGCAGCACCAGCCAGCCGGGCACTGCCGTGTTTAAGGCGTGGGCCACCCGCCAGTGCTGGTCATACACCATGCACTCGCGTGGTGGGAGATTGCCGAAATCTGCTTCCTTGCTGCATGTGTAGCAGTCGGGAGTCGTCATGAACTGAATCGTAGAACTGTCTCTCTGGGAGACGCCTGCGGGCCTCAGTAACCAGTCACGCCAGGAGAACTCTTTTCCGAAGGAGTTGGAAGCCGGCGTCCGAACATCTGGCGCTTGAGCATCTTGATTCGGTTGACGTGTCCCTCGACGACGCCTGAGTTCCAGGGCAGGGTGAGGCCGACGATAACGGCGTCGCGGTCACGGTATATGCCTGCGGCGAGGGTGTGGAGGCCGGGGAGGTCGTCTTGCCGGACGGCATCGAGCCACTGCGGCAGCCGTTCGCCCTGGCGCTCGGTGAGCATTTGGCCGAAGGAGCGGACGTGGCCAGTGAGGGCGTCCAGTTCAGGGCAGTGGACGAGAACGGCCTTGAGCCGAGAGACCTCCGTCTCGGTAAGGGTCTCGGGTCTCGGGTCTGCGAAGGATCCATCCGGCGACGACGCGGGGTGACGGCGGCCGAGCTGTGACAGAGCCCGGTGAGAGCCGCTTCTCCCGGAAATGGGCGCGAACGCGCTGGTAGCTGCCCTGATAGTCGAACGGCACGATCTCTTCCCACACCGTCCAGTCGTTCTTGCAGCCCTGGTTCCAGCGGTCATCCAGGTAGGGCTTGAAGGGGTCGAGTTTGATGGCCGGTCCTGCCACTGCCCGTGGAACAGGTCCTCCGGGGTGGCTGCGTCGGCCAAGAGTTTGACGGTGCGGGAGGTCATATGGAGTTGGCGGCCGATTGCCCTCCGGCTGAGCCCGGTTGTCAGTAATTCGTGGACGGTCGCGTGCTTATCGCGGGTGCGGTCAGCAAAGCGGTGTCCCCTTGGCCATGGCGAGCCGGAGGGGTCTTCGAACTTCTGCGGCTCGGGGCAGGCTGGGCTGGATCTGGCGCCAGGACCTGCAGGCATCCGCGGTGGTCTGCGACGCACCGCTCCGCAGCCTCGCTCAGGTTGTGCCAAAGATGCCACCGGTCCGCCACTTGCACTGCCTGTGGTGCCCCGGCCGTGGCGCCTTCGGCGAAGAACGGTGCACGATCGCGGCAGACCACCTCCACCCTGGCCGTTTCAAGAGCCAAGCGGCCAGGGTGGAGGCCTCCCGGTCGGACAGCAGGTCCACTGGACGCCGGCTTTCGACGTCGACCAGCACAGTCCCGTGGTGACGCCCTTTGCGAGTTGCGTTCATCGACGCCGACTACCCGCGGGCCGCAGCCAGCGTAGACCGCAAGCGCTCGGTCCGCCGGCCGTACCGACGGGTCAACCCTGGCAGCTGTTCGGCGAAGGTCCGCCTCCCGCACGAGATAACCGGGCAGAGGAACCTGCGGACGCGTATGCAGAGAGCAACCCGTCCGCCTCCGCTGGGACATCAGCGGGAAAGCGCAGGTAGGAACTGTGAATCCGGCGTGACCAGCTCCCGCTGCCGGGGCAGATGGCCCCGCCCACCGTGCTTCGGGCCTCTATTTGCACCGCCTCGTCGTTCACGGCGATGGACAGCACCGCCACGTCGACGATCGACGGGAACAGCAACTCCTCCAGCCGGAGCACCACTTCTTCCACGGGCCGAACTGTCAGCCACACCGCACCCGGTACCGGTCAATTCCGGGCGACTTCCCCAGGGCTCGCCCGCTCGACAACCGTCACTCAGCGTGCATGCTCCACGGAAAGTGAGGCAGAACCCGGGAACGGACGGCGCCGAGCCCTGCTCCGCCGCCCGGCCGTGAGTGAGGCGCGATCGACTTCTTGATCTTCGGGCAACAACCCGTACATGATCGCCGTATGGGTCAGCACTCGGTAACCTTGAACAAGATCGTTTTGGAGGACTGGTCGGCCGTCCACTCGTGGGCGCGCCTCCCGGAGGTCTGCCGTTATCAGTCCTGGGGGCCGAACACAGAGCTCCAGACGCAGGAGTTCGTGGGCTCCGCGGCCAAGGCCTGGTCGGACACCCCTCAGCGCCGCTTCCCCTATGTCGCCCGCATCGGGCGGGATGTGGTGGGGATGGGCGAACTGCATGTCCGCAGCTCCAAGCAGCGCCAGGGCGAAATCTCATACAGCGTGCACCCCCGGGTGTGGGGGCAGGGCATCGGGACGGAAATCGGTCGGCAGCTACTCGCCCATGGGTTCGACGGGTTGGGGCTTCACCGGATCCATGCCACCTGTGACCCGAGGAATCTCGGCTCCTCCCGAGTGCTGTCCAGGATCGGCATGGAGTACGAGGGACGCCTGCGTCACACGGCGCTCATCCGCGACGGCTGGCGAGACTCCATGATCTTCAGCATCCTCGAAGGGGAATGGCGCTCCGGCACGTAGGACTGCCGTCCGCATTCCGCGTAATTTCGGTTGGCGGCGCCCTCGATGCCGCCGGAGCTCCGGTGGAGGGTGAGGCCGGCTGTCACGAAAGGCGAGGTCCCGGAGCAAGCCCTGCGGGCGTTCACCGGGCCGGTGCAGGACCCGGCCGTCGCCGTCCCGGTCCCGGAAAGGCCGTTCGCGACCTGTCCCGGGTGGCGCTGCACCGAGCCGGCCTGAACGCCTGAATACGAGTGCCCCGGTCAGGGGGAGGTCAGCCGCCACGCGTCGACCCGCTTGTGACGCAGGAAGAGGACGAGGCCCGCGAGGACGGCCAGGGCGCCTTCGGCGGCCACCACGGGCGTGGTGCTCAGATCGACCCCCGACAGCACCATCAGCGAAGCCACGCTGTCGCCGGCCGTCACGGCCAGGAACCAGATGCCCATCGTCTGACTGGCGTACTTCAGAGGGGCGGCAGACGCAGAAGCACAGCCGGCCGTCGGCACGCAGCAGATCGCGCGCGGTCACCTCGGTCGGGGCGAGCCGATCGCGGCAAGCCCTGTCCGCGGCCGGTGCGAGCGTGTCCGTACCGGTGGTGCGGGCGGTGCCGGTGGTGCGGTCGTGGTAGGTCATCGTGTCGGTCGTCATGGCGTCCGTCCCTCTCGTGCGCGGGCCCGTCATGTACCGGCGCGGGCCCGGACGGACCGCTCTCGCACGTCCGGGCCCTGCGCCGGGTGGTGCACAGGGATGCGACACCACTGCTCCAGTGCAGCCCGTCGGCGCGGCCGCCCCTGTCATCCGACCGACCGGCCGGGTGGATGAAAGGGGGCTGACTGCCGATGACCCGACCGAAGGACGGACCCGGCGCAAGGGCGTCCCTACGGTGGCCGCAGGAGGCCGTACGAGCACCGGCCCGCACCGCGAGAGGACACCCTCATGACCACCGCAGACCCGAGGACCGTTCCCGGCACCGCCGTCGCCACCACCACCACCACCGCCACCGCCACCACCGCCGTTCCGGTCGCGGGCCTTCCGTACCTCGGCTCGGGGATCGGCTACCGCAGCGAGATCAAGGAAGCCATCGACTCCCCGGCCCATCGCATCGACTGGCTCGAAGTGATCACCGAGCACTACCTGTTCGCCCCGCCCGACGTCCGGGACGTGCTGCACCGGCTGCGCCGCCGGTTCCGGATCGTGCCGCACGGCCTGGAGCTGTCCATCGGCGGCACCCGGGAGCCCTCGCCCCGCTACCTCGACGCGCTGGCGCAGTTCACCGAGGAGATCGACGCGCCCTGGTTCAGCGACCACCTGTGCTTCACCCGGGCCGGCGGCGTCGCCCTGAGCACCCTCACCCCGCTCCCCCGCACCCGGGACATCGCCCGCGAGGTGGGCCGTCGCGCACAGCGCGTGCAGGCCGCCGTCGGCAGGCCTTTGATCCTGGAGAACGTCACCTACTACATCGACCTGGACTCCCCGCTTTCGGAAGCGCAGTTCATCGCGGAGGTGATGGAGCACTGCGACTGCGGACTGCTGCTGGACCTGACGAACCTCGACATCAACGCCCGCAACCACGGCTACTCGACCGCGGAGTTCCTCGACACGATTCCCGTCGAGCGCGTGGTCCAGGTGCACCTTGCCGGCGGGACCGCCGGGGAGGAGGACCGCATGGACCTGGACACGCACAGCGAGCCCGTGCCGCCCGCGGTCTGGGACCTCCTGACGGACCTGGTGTCCAGGGCCCCCGTCCGGGCCACGCTCCTCGAACGCGACCAGAACTTCCCCGACGACTTCGGTGAACTGCAGGAGGAACTCGACCACGCCCGGCGGATCCTCGACGCCGCCCGCCCCGCGCCGGCGGGGGTGCGGTGATGGGCCTGCGCGAGGCGTTCGCCTCCGTCATCGCCTCTCCCGCCACCCTGCTGCCCGTGCTGCGGGAGGATCCCGAGGAGGTCCGGACCCGGTTCGGCCTCTCCGAGGCCGAACCGGCGGTGCTGGCGGGGGTCGACGCGGACAGCTACGCGTTCATGGCCGAGGAGAGCGGCGCGAAGCGGAAGGCCCATCTCGCGGTCGGCATCCCGAGGACCGTCGAGGCATTGACGGAACACCATCCGGAGCTGCTGGAGGCATTCTTGGGGGCGACCACGCTCGCCGAGGACGCCGACGACCCCATGGGCGTCGTACGGGCCTGCGCCGACTTCCTGGACTTCGCCGCGCTGCCGCGCCCCCTCGCCGACTTCGGCAGCTTCGAGCTGGAGCAGTACCGGCTGCTCAACGACTCCGTGGCCGCCGAGGCCTGCCGCCCGGGCCCCGCGGCGCCCCCCGCGCACGCCGAGGCGGCCAAGGGGCCGGTCGTCCTCTCCCCCGCGGTCCGCGTGGCCACGTACGAGCACGACGTCACCGACCCGGGGCCCCGCGGCAGCTGCCCCCGGAGGAGGTGACGGTCCTGCTCCAGCGGGCCTGGGACGCGCCGCTGCGGGCCTTCCGCATCGGCGCGGGGACGGGCCTGCTCCTGGCGCGGTGCGACGGGACCCGCACGGGCCGGGAGGCGGCCCTCGACGCGGACCTCCCGGAGGCGGCGACGCTGGAACTGCTGGACCAGCTGCTGCAGCAAGACATCGTCCGGGCCGCCCCCGTCATCGTCCACCAGGGTCGTCCGACCGTATGACACGGTGCCCGGGCCGGTCCTGTTCTTCTGGAGGGCAGCCCATTCCGCCCCTTTCATCACAGGAGGGCATCCCATGAACACCACACCCCGCGTTCCGGCCCCCGGCGCCTTCGCCGCGGTCACGGCCCTGACCCCGCTTCCGGACGCCGTCGCCGCCCGACGGTCGGGCCCGCCAAGGGACTTCAACTGCTTCTGCGTGTTCTGCACGAAGGCGGCCGATACCTCGAACACCCGGCCCCCGCGCTCGGCGGAGCACCGCTCGCGCTGAACGAGTCGTCCCGCACAGGGACATGACCGGAGCCCCGGCAGGACCGCCGTCCCGCCGGGGCTCCCCGGCTGTCCCGACGCTGCGGAGGCGGCGCCGCCGCCGGGGAGCGGGGCGGTCAGGACAGGCGGATCCGGCCCTGGGCGTTCGCGGTGCTCGGTGTCTGGGCGCCGGCAGGCGCCCGGGCCGTCGCCGTACAGCCGCCGGCGCGCTCCAGCCCCCACCGCCCGCCGTTGCCGAGACCGCGGGTCTTGCCTCGGGTACTCAGGGGAGGAACGTCACTGCCGGGAAGGCCGGGGAAGGCCCGTCGAGCAGGTGCCTCCGGTGCCCGCGCAAGTGCTCGTCGAAGAACGCGAGGGGGAATGCCTGCTGGATCTTCACCGCCTGGTCGGGATCGAGGGTGCCGATCACGTCCTGGAGTTGCTGTCCGCTCCATCCGTACACCTTCGCCACCTGTGGAAACAGCGCCTCATTGTCCCCGTACGAGATGTGGACGGCGCCCTGGGCCGCAATGTTCAGCCGCCAGCCCCGCAGGTGCGACCAGAAGGCGGCGGCCGCGGGGGTCTTGGCTCGGGTGAACTCGGCGGACGTCATCATGAAGGGCCGGTTCAAGTCGCCGGCCAGTGGCGGATTCATCTGCATCGGGCCGTCGAGGCTGAGCCCGGCCCGGATGCGCTCGTCCGCGAGCATGGCGCAGGCGGTGGCCGTCCCGCCCTTCGACCAGCCGAACGCGCCCATGCGCCGCGGGTCGAGGGAGCCGAGCAGCCCGGCCGGCAGCTCCCTGTGGTCGACGTCGGGATTGCACCCGGCGGCGAGCTGCTCGACGCAGTCCAGGACGAAGCGCAGGTCGGCTGCGAAGTCCCCGGGCAGCGTCGGTGCCGGCCTGTCGCGGAGCGGGACGGCGAGCCGGCCATCGGGGAACTCGGTGTAGGTGTCGTACTGGTGGGCCATCGTCACGGCCGCGTATCCGTGGCTTGCGAGCTCTTGGACCATGACGGTGTGGTCGCCCTGGTGGCTGTGCGCGCCGTGGGAGAACACGACGACGGGCAGTCGTCGGCCCGTTCGCCGCACCGGAGCACCCACGTGGCCGGCGGTGAGCGGCCTCAGCGGGGCCAGATCGCTGAACCCGACGTCGGCGAGGAACGCCTGGAACGCGCCGGCCGGCATCCAGGGCGCCACCGGGTACCGCGCGACGTCACGGGCGGGGTACCAGACGGTGGCCATCAGCTCGCGGAAGTGCCCCGGGCCCGCGATGTCGTCCGGACGCGACCGGTCGACGAGGTGCAGCTGTACCGTACCGACCGGATACGGCCCGGTCGGCCCGGGCAGCGTGAGCCGCGCGGCAGCCGGGTCAGCCGGGGCGGAGGCGGCCGGGGCGGCCCACGCGCGGCCGGCACCGGCGGCAAGCGGCACGGCGGCCCCGGCGGCCCCGGCGGCCAGCGCGGCTCCCAGCATGCTGCGGCGCGTCATGCCCTTCCGGCTGATGAACGGCGTCGTGATCAAGAGCCCTCCCCCTATCGTCAACCGTGCCGCAACGGCCATTCCGTGGGCACAGGAGGACCCTGTCACGCACCCCTCTCCCACAACATCAGCCCACGGGCTTACGCCCGGGGGCCTATGCGGTCGGCTCTGTCCGGTCGATCTGCTCGCGAGGTGGTGGGCTGCGTACCGCGCGATCGACTTCGGTCCCACGGCGGACTGACCACGAAGATCCACCTTGCCGCCGACGGCCACTGCCGGCCGCTGGCCTTCGTTGTCACACCCGGCCAGGCCGGCGACGCACCCGCGTTCACGCAGGTCATGGCCGCCATCCGAGTGGCCAGGCCCACAGGCAGACCCAGAACCCGGCCCGCGGTCGTGCTGGCCGACAAGGCCTACTCGTCCCGCGCGATCCGCGAGCACCTGCGCAAGCGCAGGATCCGGGCAGTGATCCCGCAGCCCGCCGACCAGATCGCCAATCGCAAGCGCCTTGGCAGCAATGGCGGCAGGCCTCCGGCGTTCGACAAGACCGCCTACAAGCAGCGGAACACCGTCGAGCGGTACATCAACAAGCTCAAACAGTGGCGCGGCCTGGCCACCCGCTACGACAAAACGGCAACGGTCTAACGAGCAGCCCTCCACCTCGCGGCCATCCACATCTGGGCCGCGAGGTGATCGCTAAGAAACGGCCTAGTCGAATTGCCGGGAATGGCGCTTCATTCGTCCTTCAGCGTCCGCAGACCCGAATTTCTCAGACACCGCCCCTGAGCTGCGGCGATACCCGGCCGCCTCGCCATTGCGCCCGCCTCGCTGTTCGCAAAACATCCTAAAGCGGCCAAAGGGCGCCCTCGCCGGGGGTACGAACGCCCTCGTTCGTCCATCGCCGTCCCAGCTGCACTTGTCTCAGGAAAACATCCCCGGCACCGTGGGGGCACATCCGTCGGGTAGACCGGCGACCCCCTGAAGTGGTGACGTCACGCAAGGGGCTCAGCAGCACCGCGTTGCCGCGCGAGTGCCGCACCCACAGGGCCGACCCATCCCCCCCGGGCCGGCCCTGTCGTCTTTCCTCCCCGATCACCCCGACGCCGCAGCCGGCCCGGCCCCGAACCGGGGCACGCCCTCGGCCGTCGCCTCCAAGCGCAGCCGCTTGAAGCGCAGCGAGTGACGGAAGACCCCGCCCCCGTCCACGGCACGGTCGACGCCGATCTCCGCGACCAGCTCGGGGCGGACGAGGATGACGTCCAGGACGTCACGCGCCCCCCACGACGCCGCGAACCGCACCCCCGTCCACGGATGGCCCGGGCCGGCGACGGCCAGGTGCTCGGCGACCTGGCGGGCCCGGGCGGGGCGCAGCGGGACCGTGCGGCCGACCGCGCGCAGCCGGCCCGTCTGGTCGTGTCGGCCGAGGACGAGGGGCCGCGGGCGGGTAAGGGTGCTGGTGATGGCGCCGACGATTCATCGACTGGGCGCGGTAGCGGTTGTGGCAGAGCTCCAGGGGCCGACCTCTCGACGTGGTCTCTTCAGGGCAGGCGAGTCACACGCTGCCGGGAAACTCGCGAGGAAAGACCCCCCGGCTCCAGCCTGGAACGCCCCCTGCACGCCTGTGACGGGTGTTCGCGTTGTCCTGCTCCCGGTGGCGGTACTCCGGAACGATGCTGTCGGCAACGTCGTGGACGCAGCCACCTGCGACCTCAGCACATGCGCTCTGACCTGCATGTTTTCCTCCGAATACCTAGGATAGACGTGCACGGGCGACAGCGTAAAGCGGCGTTGTCCGCGCTTTGGTGACCTGCGCTCACCATCCTCAGGACGTCCCAGGGAGGGTGCTTCATGACCGAATCCGGCAACCCCAGTCAGTCCGTAAACGTGAACGAGTACGACGCCAGTCACATCCAGGTCCTCGAGGGCCACGAGGCAGTACGCAGGCGGCCCGGCATGTACATCGGCTCGACCGGCGAGCGCGGCCTGCACCAAATGGTCTACGAGGTCGTCACGTACGCCGTCGACGAGCACCTGGCCGGCCACGCTGACGCCATCGACGTCACGATCACCGCGGACGGAGGCATTCGCGTCGCGGACAACGGGCGCGGCCTGCCCGTCGAGGCGCAGGAACCCGCCGGCAAGTCCGCCGTCGAACGCCAGCTGACGGAGCTGTCCTTCGTCCCCAAGCCCCGCACCGGCTACTGGGTGTCCGGCGGCATCAACGGCGTGGGCCTGTGCGTGGTCAACGCGCTGTCGAGCCATCTCACGGTCGAGGTCCACCGGGACGGCCACCGTTGGACCCAGGAGTACAAGAAGGGCATCCCGATCAGTGCCTTGACGAGGCGCGAAAAGAGCAGCGGACACGGCACCGCGATCGTGTTCCTGCCGGACGCCGACATCTTCGAGATCACCTCGTGGTCGTTCGCCACGCTGTCGCAGCGCCTCCAGGAACTGGCCTTCCTCAACGGGGGCCTGGCCATATCACTCACCGACGAGCGTCCGGAGCGACCGGTGCGCCACCACCACCTTGACGGCCTTCGCGCCTACGTCGCCCACCTCAACCCCTACCCCCCGAGTCTCGTCCACTCCCCCGCCATCGGCTTCACGTCGGAGAACGAGGAGCAGACGATCTCGGTGCAGGGCGCCATGCAGTGGAACACCTGGTCCCCGGGAGGGTTGCTCTCCTTCGCGAACAGCACCCGCACTCATGAAGGCGGCGCCCACGAAGTGGGCTTCCGCACCGCGCTCACGTCTGTCGTCAACGAGCACGCGCGCCGTCAACGGCAGATATCCGCAGAGGACGAGGACCTCACGGCCGAGGCCGTCCACGATGGCCTGACGGCGGTCGTGTCCGTAAAGCTCGCCCATCCCGTCTTCGAGGGATCCACCAGAACCAGGCTCAGCAATCCCGAAGCGGACACCTACGTCCAAGAGGTCGTCCGCCAACACCTCGGCGACTGGCTGGACCGCAACCCGAACGAAGCCGCAGCCATCATCCGCCACATCGTCAATGCCTCTACCGGACGCGGGAAGTGGTGACGGAGGCTCTTCAGCGCAAGGGAGAGCCCGGCGTCAGTGCCATGCCGGATACAAGCCCGCCGCCACCCGATCGTGGGAATGGTGGACCCGCTGGGACTCGGGATGCTGTGTCGAAGGGGCTGGTGGGGGCGTGCGGACGATAGGTGACGGGCTGGAGCGGCTCCTGTACACGCGGCCGGTCCCGGTGACGACGACGGACCAGCTGAAGGCGTTGCTGCGGTGGGAGCGGGGCTCCGCCCGGCAGATCGCCGCTGTCCCGGGCGTGTCCCAGCGGACCGTCCAGCGAGTGACGTCTGGAGGCCGGGGCCGCCCGCACATGCCCCGTGGTCAGCTTCCCAGACAACCGGTCCCCGGCCAGCCGATGGATCAGAACTCACGAAACTGAGACAGCGTCACCCCTGGAGCGATAAAGGCCAAGGACAGTGATCCAACGCCCGTCTCTCACATGAAAGACAGTGACCCCGCACCCCAAAACAATCACTGACCAGCATTAACACACTGCCCCGAAACCGAGAGATCGCACGCAACTGGTCGGCGTCCTCGCCCGGGAGCGGGGCATCGGGCGAGGACAGGCCGCGCCGGTCGTGCGGGCGATGATCGAGGAGCGGCTGGACGGCTTCGATGCGGCCGTCGCAACGCCCTTCACCGGCTGAGTGGAGAGGTGCACACAAGCCCCATCATCTGTCAGAAATTCCCGGGGTTCCCCTGGGGCACGTCGTTGGTGACAATATGGTCGTCTTCGTCGTCGTCCCCGAAGATGCCGGCGATGCTTTCGACGATCTGGCCGACCGCCTCGACCGCGTCCGTGCCAACACCGGTGATGTCGCTGACAGCCTGCTCCACAGTCCTTACCGGGTCTCGAGCGAGGTCGCTTACGGCGCCTACAGCGAACGATGTCACCCCGGCCAGCGGATTCGGGCCGCTGATCGTGATGAGAGGCAGCTTGAGAGTGCTCGTCGCCGCCCAGTGCAGACCTAGCTCAGCCTTGAGTCCGATCTCACCGCCGACGCCGAAATGCTGGCCTCCGATCGATACACCGAGTTGCCCGCCGATCTCGCCCGCGGACAGGCCGATCTCCCCACCCACCCCATTCGGGCCGGCCTCCCCGGACATATGGGCATTGGGCCCCACGGCATGTCCGGTAGCGCTCCCCCCAGCACCCGGAGCACCAAACGAGGCCGATCCGTCAAGCCTGACCGTGACTACTTCGGCGTAACCCTTTGCGGTGAGAGTCTTTCCGTCGACCGAGCCTTCGAATTTCACGATGCCGATCTGCAGCCGCAAGTCAGCCGTCACCGTTATGTCTCCGGCACGCGCTCGCAGCGCTCCAGACTTGTCGAGGAAGGTTTGTCTGTAGGAGAAGCTCTCTCCAGGCACGCGCAGGGGGCCGACCGGCACAGGCGCTCCAGCCGCTACCAGCCCTTCTGCAACCTTAAGGGATCCGTTCGCGTCGAAAGTCTTGCGCTGGTAAGTGATCACACCGGGGGCGTTGGGATCGAGCTTGCCGACGGGGACGTGTTCAACGGTAGGTATCGTCGCGGGGGACAAGTCACCGACGAGGTAAGCGGTGTCGCTCATGACGGTGCTGTAGATGCCCCAGCCCCCGCCAACGTTCTTTCCACCGGCTCCTGCCGTCCACTGGTTTGAGCCGTCTTTCGCGCCGTCGTGGCGGTACCACTGAAGATCCCCACCTGGTGTGATTCCGTAGATCACTCGGCCGCCGCCACCACCGCTGAAGACGGTGCTGTAGATGTTCCAGCCTCCGCCGACGTTTCTTCCACCTGCCCCTGCCGTCCAGCGGTTCGAGCCGTCTGCCCAGCCGTCGTGGAAGTACCACTGAAGGTCCCCACCTGGTGTAATTCCGTAGATCACTCCGCGGCCGGCGCTGAAGACGGTGCTGTAGATGTTCCAGCCTCCGCCGACGTTATTTCCACCGGCTACAGCTCCTTCCGTCCAACGGTTCGAGCCGTCTGACCAGCCGTTGTGCCGGTACCACTGGAGATCCCCACTTGGAGTGATTCCGTAGATCACGCCGCCGCCGCCGCTGAAGACGGTGCTGTACTTGTTGAAGCCTCCGCCGATGTTCTTCCCACCAGCTCCTGCCGTCCAGCGGTTCGAGCCGTCTGACCAGCCGTCGTGTCGGTACCACTGGAGATTCCCATTTGGTGTGATTCCGTAGATCACGCCGCCGCCGCCGCAGAAGACGATGCTGTAGATGTTCCAGCCTCCACTGACGTTTTCTCCGCCTTCCCCTGGCGTCCAGCTATTCGCGCCGTCCTCCCACCCGGCGTGGCGGTACCACTGCAAATCGCCGTCCAGCGTAATGCCGTAGATGATGGCGAGTATTCCTCCCTCTGCCATGACTCCTCCACATATCGATCGAATGAATCCGCTGCGCGCTCATCGTCCGGAATCTGCTTGCGAGGATCTGGCTCGGGCCATAAGGAGAAGTTACATTCATCCCGCAGCCTGCGGAGAATCCAATTCATACTGGATCTTCGTGACGTGCCCCACCCCAGCTACATGCCCCTCATAGCTTCGGGCGTAATAGCCATGATGTCGCCTGCTATGACTCCTCCGCTTCTTATTCCGAGACACCACTCACAAGAGCCAACCGCCCTGGCCGAGTCACAGAATTCTCACGTAGCGGCGTGGCCGGAGTTTCCACACGGCGAGGCGATTACGGGTATGAACCCGTAGTTCTGCCATTGCACGATCATGCGCCGTCAGGAACGAGTTTCTTCAACTCTTCCCGCGGAATGACGATAATTGGGGTCACGCCACGCTCGGCGATCCAGTGCACGACCTCGCCCACGACGTGTGTCACTTCAAGAACGCCCTCGACGAACCGCGCGATCCCCTCGCCGGTGCATATGCTCTCGCAGATGGCTATATCTAGCGGAGGTAGCTCGCTGCCGTCGCTAGAGTTGGGCCCTGAATTTCCTCCTCCAGAGTAGCCGCCTTCTCCGTCCGCTCCGGACATGCCACCTTCGTATCCACCTGCCGCCTCGGCAGCTTGGATCTGGTCGAGCACGTCTGGGGCGAGTACGAGTATCGGTCCTCCGGACCCGTTAGCCTGCAAGTAGTCTCGGGCTTCCTCGGCTGTGCTGAAAGATGCCGCTGGCTGAGTCATCGCTACCCCTAAGTTCGCCGCCAACCCACCGCTCTTAGCATCACTCCTCCCTAGAGGCCGTGACAGTCTTGCACCTGGTAGCCATACGTCGGATAAGTCTTTTTCAGAATTTGCTCGGTGTAGTCCTTGAATGCCTTGGCGGCGCCGCTTGGCGCGTTGCCCCAGTCAAGCAGTCTGGCCACCGCTGTAGCGGCAAGCTGCGCCGCCGCTGCGGCGTGGCCCTGTGCCTCTTCAGGAGTGACAACGTGCCCAGTGTGCAGCTCCATCCCTACAAAGATTTTAATTGAAACGGTGAACGACCCATACGTGAGACTGGTGAATGTCGTTGGCACGCACTCTGTTTCAAGTCGGTTCGGTCCTGATTGATGGAAGCGGTACGCCCCTGCATCAATCACTCCCGACGCCTCTGGTGCGGGGCCAGCCAAGAGGGTCTCAACGTCTGGAAATTCGCCCATGGCGATCCCCCAGTGTGAATTGGGCTGTGTTCGCAGAGATTTCTGCACTTGCCAGGTTAGTCGCGACGAGACGCGACCGCATCCCAGAAGGCGCTGAGCAGACCTCGATTCATGGTGGAGATGAGCCCACCTGCAATCTCTCGGCTTCGTGTCAGTGCGCCACCTGCACGAACACCGCCTGGTGACAGCGGAACCGCCCACATCTCTCACATCCGTGACAGTGAGCCCCGGCCCGAACCCGGCACTGAACTGCGCCAACACGCAGGCCCTCACTGTCTCTCACGACACTGTCACCGAACCGAGAGATCGCACTCGGACGCCCCTGGGCCGCCATCCACGACAACACCCGCATCCCAGCCGACTACCGGCTCTACCTCACCGCCACCCCGCGCATCCTCGCCGCGGCCCGCCCACAGAAGGGCACCCAGGGGCAGGAGCCGGAGATCGCAACCATGACCGACGACCCGGACGGCACCTACGGGACGTGGCTCGCGGAGCCAGGGTTGTCCGAGGCGATCGAGCGAGGCATCCTCGCCGGGTTCGAGATCGACGTCCTGGAAATCAGCGACCCCGGACCCGTCATCGGCGTGCTCTCACAAGAGTCTCTGCTAGGCCGGCGCCTGGCACTGCTACAGACCGCGCTCCCGGAACACACGGCGGCGTACAACCTGCGTACGGTCATGACCTTCCACCAGAAGGTCGAGGAGGCAGCCGCGTTCGCCGAGACTGCCGGAGACGGCGGCCGAGCTGTACGTCACCGACGACACTGACGCCGACCTGGTGGCCGCGGAGAAGCTGCCGAAGTCCTCCGTCGAGGTCGAGTTCTACGAGCTGGAGGCCGGCCGCCACGTCCCGCCGGACCGGGTCTGGTCGGCATGGCTGTGCGGAGACCACCTCGTCACCGAACGGCGCCAGGTCCTACGTCAGTTCGCGAACGGCATCGACGCCGACAGCCGGCGCGTGCACCGGGCGTTCCTCGCGTCCGTGCGCGTGCTCGGGGAGGGCGTGGACATCACCGGCGAACGCGGGGTGGAGGCGATCTGCTTCGCCGACACGCGCGGCTCCCAGGTGGAGATCGTCCAGAACATCGGCCGGGCCCTGCGGCTCAACCGCGACGGCTCCACCGACATGGTCGCCAGCGCCAGCTTCCGGCCGCACAGGCGGCCCGGGACCCGCAGGAAACGCGCGGCCGCCGACCGCGACCCCGGCCCTGCGCCGTCACGGGATGGCAACGCTTGGAGCGGGGATCGTCCGGGCGAGGTCGCGTTCGTCGGATCGAGCACGCCGTCGCCGGCGCGCCTGCGGGCCGTGGGGTGCTGGTCGTGCTTGCACTTCACGAAACGGCGACGTCCTCACCGCCCGGCTCACCGTCACCAGTGGTGAACTCCGCCCGGTCCAGCCGCAAGGACCGAAGGCACACCGATGACTCCTGTCCCCCGCCGCCGCGCAAGGCCGGCCCCGCGTCTGGCGGCTGCGCAGCCGCTGCGCCGCTCGCCTCCCGAGGCCGTCCCGGTCGACCTCGCTGGTTGTTCACGTTCAGCGGTTCTTGCTCAGCTCTCGTGCCGAATGATGCTCCGTTATGGCTGGACATCGAAGAGAGCGGTGGAAGGGGGTGGCGTGGCAAGCACGGCGCGAAGGCGGGTGAGTATGTCTCGCCACTGTTTCCAGTCCTCCGGGTCGACCCAGTTTGAGGCTGGCCCGTCCTCGACGCTGGCGATGCGGGCGAGGGCTTCATCGGCGAGGGCCCGTAGGTCGGCAGGGAACACGGGCATAGGTGTTTCCGGAGCGTAGGACATGTCGACGGGTTCACCTCCCGGGCATTGCGCTGCGATGAGTGCAGCGGCGGCCACCGCCTCTTCTGCTTCCTTGAGATAGCCGGTGGCGTCGATCGTCCGGATGAGGGCGCCTCGGATCAGGGCTTCGCGCGCCTCGGGCTCGGCGTCGTCGAGAGCGTTGGCGAAGTCCGCGGCTGTGTCGTTGTCGAAGGGGCCGGTATCCCAGGTACCCATGCTGATCTCCCTTGCGTAGGGTCGCCCGGATCCTCGCATCAGGGACTGACAACATGACTGCGGGGCGAGCAGGACCCGTTTACGCAGGAGGTCGAAGCCTGCACGGCCGAACATCTGGCGCTTGAGCATCTTGATCCGGTTGACGTGGCGTTCGACGACTCCGGAGTTCCGGGGCAGCGTCAGGCCGACGATGACCGCGTCGCGGTCTCGGTCGATGCCGGCTGCGAGAGTGTCGAGCGTGATGCCCGCCTTGTTCGGTGGGTGCAGGTCGTACGCGTGGCGGTACTGCTGCGGGGTGTAGCACGCGATCTTCCACTTGGTCCGGCACTCCTCCATGGAGAGCCGGCTTCCCTCGACGCGGATCAGCTGGTGGCCGGCGACGGCCGGAAGGGCCGCGGCGGGCGGGAGCGCGGAGGCGGTCTCGGTCACCGGGGCGGCCGCCGGCGTAGTGAGCGCGAGGCCTGCGGTGGCGGCCGTGATGACCGCGGCGCGCGGCCACGTATGACGAACTGAAGTCATTGCGGACTCCCTTGAGGGAGTGGCGCCGCGTGAAGCGGCTTCCACGATCTCACCCGCCAAGCCATGTGCGGGACAAGAGTGTTTGACGCTTGATGGCGAACGCTTTACCTGATGCGGAAGACTCCCGGGAGCGCCGAGGCCGGAGCAAGTACCGCCTTGTCTGTGACGTGTTGGGCGCATATGAGCCAATAGCCTTCGCCCCCGGACGTCCGTTCACCGGACGCCACTTGGTGAGAACAGGACACCTTTTGGCGAATTCCTGACGCGTCCATGGCGATCACGAAGATCGCTGGCAACCTCTCTCCATCCCCACTGGCACCACCAGCACCACGAGCACCACACGCTCCGCCCGGCCGCCCCCATCACGGCTGTCGGTTCCACCCCCCACACTCAGATGGAGTCCGCGTGAAGTCCACGCACCGCCGGAACGCCACCGCCACGGGCGCCCTGCTGACCGCCGCCGCCCTGCTCACCGTAGGAGCCCAGGCCGCCAGCGCCAGTGCGCAGGCCGAGGAGTCGAGCACGACCGCCTCCCAGGGCCGGTCCGTACCCAACCCGGGCGCGCTGCCCGCGCAGCTCTCCCCCTCCCAGCGCGCCGAGCTCATAGCCAAGGCGCAGAGCACCACGGCCTCCACGGCCGAAGAGCTCGGCCTCAGCCCTCAGGAGAAGCTCCTCGTCCACGACGTGGTCAAGGACCAGGACGGTGCCACCCACACCCGGTACGAGCGTACGTACGAGGGACTTCCCGTCCTCGGCGGCGACCTCATCGTCAGCCGCACGGCCGCGGACCGGACGCAGAGCGTCAGCAAGGCGTCCGCCGCCCAGCTCCAGGGCGTCTCCGTCGCCGCTCCGGCCGACGCTCCGGCAGCCGCCGCCGCGAAGGCCCTCGCCTCCGCGAAGACGATCGGCTCCAAGGCCGACAAGACCGACGCCGCGCCCCGCAAGGTCGTGTGGATGGCGAAGGGCGTGCCGACCCTGGCCTACGAGACCGTCGTCGGCGGGCTCCAGGACGACGGCACCCCCAACCAGCTCCACGTGATCACCGACGCCAAGACGGGCGCCGAGCTCCACCAGTGGCAGGGCATCGAGACCGGTGTCGGCAACACCCACTACAGCGGCCAGGTCACCCTCGGCACGTCGGCGTCCGGTTCGAACTTCACACTGAACGACGCCGGCCGCGGCGGCCACAAGACGTACAACCTGAACCGCGGTACGTCCGGCACGGGCTCCCTCTTCACCCAGTCCAGCGACACCTGGGGCAACGGCGCCAACTCCAACGCCGCCACCGCGGGCGCCGACGCCGCCTACGGTGCCGGGGTCACCTGGGACTTCTACAAGAACGTCCTCGGCCGCTCCGGAATCCGCGGCGACGGCGTCGCCGCCTACTCCCGGGTCCACTACGGCAACGCGTACGTCAACGCGTTCTGGGACGACGGCTGCTTCTGCATGACCTACGGCGACGGAACGGGCAACAACGACCCGCTGACCTCGCTGGACGTCGCCGGCCACGAGATGACGCACGGCGTCACCGCCGCCACCGCCGGGCTCGAGTACAGCGACGAATCGGGCGGCCTGAACGAGGCGACCTCCGACATCATGGGCACGTCCGTCGAGTTCTACGCGAACAACCCCAGCGCGCGGGGCAACTACCTCATCGGCGAGCAGATCGACATCAACGGCGACGGTACCCCGCTGCGCTACATGGACAAGCCGAGCAAGGACGGCGGCTCCAAGGACGCGTGGTACTCCGGCATCGGCAACCTCGACGTCCACTACTCCTCGGGCCCGGCCAACCACTGGTTCTACCTGGCCTCCGAGGGCTCGGGCGCCAAGACCATCAACGGGGTCAGCTACGACTCGCCGACCTCCGACGGCCTGCCCGTCACCGGTATCGGCCGGGACAAGGCACAGCTCATCTGGTACAAGGCGCTCACGACCAAGTTCAACTCCAGCACGGACTACGCGGGTGCCCGTGCCGGCACGATCGCTGCGGCGACCGAGCTGTACGGGGCCGGCAGCGCCGAGGTCAAGAGCGTCACCGACGCCTGGGCCGGCGTGAACGTGGGCACCCGCTCGACCGGCACCACCACCCCGGGCAAGGTCTTCGAGAGCACGACCCGGGTGGCCATCCCGGACTCCCCCGGTCCCGCGGTCACTTCGTCGGTCACCGTCAGCGGGGTCACCGGCAACGCGCCGAGCGCCCTCAAGGTCGGCGTGAAGATCACCCACACCTACATCGGTGATCTCCAGATCGACCTCGTGGCCCCCAACGGGACCTCCTTCCGACTGCAGAACTCCTCGTCCGACTCCAATGCGAACCTGGACAAGACGTACACGGTGAACGCCTCGGCCGCCGCGGCCAACGGCACCTGGAAGCTGAAGGTCCAGGACAAGGGAGCCTCCGACGTCGGCACGGTGACCGACTTCAAGCTCACGTTCTGACCGGCCGGCCACGTCCTGAAGCGGGTGCCCGCCGCCAGGGACGCGGCAAGGGGTGGCGTACGTAGGACCACCGGAGCGCCTCTCCGGGCTCAGCAACCGATCCCGCCCCACCGCGTGGGGCGGGATCGCCGTATCCGGCCGAGATCCGCTCACACCCCGAAGGACCCCCTGCCGGTAGAGCTGAAGGTCCCTTTCCGCCGCGCCCAAGCGCTCGCAGGGGTCGTCGAGGGTGATCCGGACCGGACCAGTTCGAGTTGTCGGCGAACGCGGGCGTATCCACCTTGCGCCCCAACGGCTCGATCGCCATCCGGGTGATGCGCCCTGACAGAAACGGAAAGGTAGAGAGCCGCAGCCCCTGGCACGACGAGCACGGCTACCCAACCATCACCCACCTCCACCGCGACGCTCCACACCGGCGAACCTTCCAGCGCTATCAGGCGCTCCGCCGACTGGAGCTGCCAGGCCTTCTCGCTCGCCGACAGGCTCTTCGTCTACCGCGGTCATCCCCGGAGCCCGAGCCAGATCGGGAGCAGCAGGAGCCGGGGCGGCGGCCTGGGGTCCGTGGAACGCCGTCGGGCCGGCGGGGCCTGCTCCGGGTGCTCCGAACGCCACCGGGGACCGGAGGCCTCCTCCTGGCCGCCCCCGCCGCCCACGCCGCAGGCGAGCCGGGGATCGACATCGTCAAGAAGGACACCCCCACCGGCTCGGAAGCCAACACCGAGGACACCCGCGTCCCGCTCCCGAACACCAATGACGTGCCGCTGAACATGACCATCACCAACAATGGCACCGAGCCGCTGGTCAAGGTCGAAGTCACCGACATCGTGACCCAGGGCACCGCCACCCTCACCGACCTCTCCTGCAACTGGCCCGACGGGACGGCCTCGAACGACCCCAACGGCAGGACCGTGCGCTGGGAAGCCACCTTCGGTGACGACCCGAGCCAACGGTTCGCCGTCGGTGCCTCCTACGTCTGCACCGCCATCCTGACCGGCATCAAGCCGGGCGAGCCGCACACGGACGAGACCACCGTCACCGGCGAGGGCGCCCTCAGCGGCACCGCCGTCACCGACACCGACCCGTGGAAGGGCACCCCTCCCGGAACGTTCCTCGTCGTCAAGAAGGACACCAAGACCGGTCGGCCCCTCGCCGGAGCTGTCTTCGAGCTCTGGAGCGAGACCAACGACCGTCCCGGCCTCCAGCCCACCGGCACCGACAGGGACACCCCCATCGACAGCTGCTCCACCGACCGCCAGGGACGCTGTGAGTTCCACGTCCCGGCCGGCCAGTACTACCTACGCGAGACCGCCGTCCCCCAGGGCTACCAGCTCCCGCGGCAGCCGGTCAGCGGCCCCTACCACCTGACGCCCACCACCCTGGAACACCCGTTCAAGGTCATTCTCACCAACAAGCGCGACAAGCACGGCAAGCACGGCAAGGGTCCCAAGCATTGTCGGTAAGCGTTGGGCGTCGAGCGCCCATCAGCACACACCCACCGCCCGGGGTGCGTGCCACCCGGGACGCCCATGGGGCACCCGACCGACCTCCTGTTTGGCAACCGATGGCAGCAGCCTGGTCACCGCACGACAGCCATGATCACGACATTTACCCAGCCTGACCAGGACACAGTCATCCCCTCCTCGCCTCCGACAGCAACATCCGCGACACGTACATGGTCCCGGGGGGCCGGCAGATCATGCGGCGCAGCCACAACGCGACCGAGACACAGGTGTACTTCGTGATGCGCGAGGAGTCAGCGGAAGCGTGCGCGATCCACCGCGCCCCCGTCGAGCAGCAGCAGAAGTTATGGGCCGACCGGTTCCGGGACGCCGGATGGCAGACCGACCGCTTCATCGAAGGCATGAACGACAGCCCGTTCTTCTACTCCCAAGAGATCGCACAGGTGCGGATCGACAGCTGGTCCAAGGGCCGGGTGGCCCTGGCCGGTGACGCCGCGCACTGCGCCTCCCTCTACAGCGGCATGGGCATCTCCGGTGGGCTCATCGGCGCGTACGTCCTGGCCGGCGAGATCAACCGGCACGCGGACGATCTGCCGACCGCGCTGGCCAACTACGACCGCGTCCTGCGGCCCTTCGTCAACGAGATCCAGGGCGAGGTCAACCCCCGCATACTGCGCGTGGGCATGCCCCTGAACAAACACGCCATCAGCGCCTTCCAGAACGCCACCGCGCTGGCCTGCTTCTTCCGGATCCCCGACCTGGTCGCGCGGTTCTCCAAGGAGGACCGCGGCGGCGATTGGCAGCTGCCCGCCTACGCCGACGCCCGCGCCATCTGAGCCGCCCCCGCGCGGCGCTCGGGAACGGACAGCGAGGACGCGTGCCGGTCTGCGACAGGAGCCAGACGCTCGGCCACTCGGGGATGCACCGTGTCGCGGGGCCGAAGACGTCGTCCAGAACCTACCGCGAGAGAAAGGTCTGGCCGTCCTCGGCCACGACCTGATCCGGATGCTCTCCCCCCGGCCCCTTGTCGTCGTTCCCGTTGCACACGCGGGCCGCGGCCGCCTGGTTCGCCGGCCGCTCCGGCCGACGGCCGCCCGTACCGGGCCGTTCGGATGACCGGGCCGTCACTCCTGGGGGTGGAACACGGCGGTCCAGTGGGCGCAGCCCCGGCCCGCCGCGGCCCCGCCCCGACCCGGTGTCCCAGAAAGCTGGGGCACCCAAGGAACCGACGGACGGAAGTGGTTCGCGCATGCCCCAGCACTCCCCACGGCGCCGGACCGGGCGCGCCGGCGCCGCCAGCGCCGCCGCCCTGGCGCTCGTACTCGGCCTGCCCACGGCGTCCGCGGCCGCTCCCGGCGATCTGGACCCCGCCTTCAGCGGCGACGGCAAGGTCGTCACGGACGTGACCGGCTACGAGAACGTCTCGGGCATGGCCGTCCAGCCCGACGGCAAGATCATCACGGTGGGCGACGGCTACTTCGACGAGACCAGCGGCGACTTCGTGCTGGTGCGGTACAACGCCGACGGCAGCCTGGACACGACCTTCGGCGGCGACGGCATCGTCAACACCGACTTCGACTTCAACAACGACGAGGCCAGGGCCCTGGCCCTGCAACCCGACGGCAAGATCATCGCGGTCGGCGGGTCCACCTCGATCGCCGGATACGGCGACTGGGTGGCCGCCCGCTACAACCCCGACGGCAGCCTCGATACGACCTTCGGCACCGGCGGCAGGGCGGTCACCGACATCGACCCGGACGCGATCGAGACCGCCATGACCGTGGCCGTGCAGCCCGACGGCCGCATCGTGGCGGCCGGTCAGAGCTTCGCGAGCTGGGTCGTGGTCCGCTGGAACGCCAACGGCTCCCTGGACCCGACCTTCGACGGCGACGGCAAGGCCGTCACCACCTTCCCGGGCGGAACCTTCGCCTCGGCCGCCGACCTGGCCCTCCAGCCCGACGGCCGGGTCGTCGTCGCCGGAGCTGGCCCCGGCGGCGTCACGCTCGCCCGCTACAACACCGACGGCAGCCTCGACCCCACCTTCGACGGCGACGGGCGGGCGACCCCCGGCTTCGGGGCCAGGGCCCGGGGCGTGGCCCTGCAGTCCGACGGCCGGATCGTCGTCGCGACCGGCGATGACAACGTCTTCGGGCTGGCGCGATTCACCGCCGGAGGCGCCCTGGACCCGACGTTCGGCAGCGCCGGCCGGGTCACCACCACCTTCGGACCGGACATCGCCGACGCCGCGGACGTCGCCCTGCAGGCCGACGGCCGGATCGTCGTCGCGGGCCGGTACGCGGGCGACTGGGCGCTGGCCCGGTACAACACCAACGGCGCCGCGGACACCTCCTTCGACGGCGACGGCCGGCTGACGACCGACTTCGGCGGCCCCTCCGAGCAGGCCTCCCAAGTGGCCCTGCAGCCCGACGGGAAGATCGTCGCCGGCGGGGTCGTCGGCCAGGCCAACAGCCTCGCCGCCGACCGCGGCGTGGCCCGCTACCTCGGCGGTGGCGGCACCACGCCCCCGCCGCAGTCGGCGGACCTGTCCGTCACCAAGTCCGGTACGACGACGGTGAGCATCGGCGACCAGGCGACGTACACGGTCCGGGTGACCAACGCGGCCTCCTCCACGGCGACCGCGACGGGCGTCTCCCTGACCGACTCCCTCTCCGGAGCCGGCGGCACCCTGATCTCGGCCGCGCCCTCCCAGGGCACCTGCACCACCACCGCGACGGGCGCGACCTGCGCCCTGGGCAGCCTGGCCCCCGGCGCGAGCGCCACGGTCACCGTGACCGCCGAACCGCGCACGACCGGCACCCTCCGGGACACCGCGTCCGTGACCGGCTCCCCGCAGGACCCGAACACCGGCGACAACAACGCCACCGCCACCACCTCGGTCAACAACGCCCGGGGCTGCACGATCATCGGCACGTCCGGCACCGACACCCTCACCGGCGGCTACGGCAACGACGTCATCTGCGCGCTCTCCGGCAACGACACCGTGCGTGCGGGCTTCGGCAACGACACCGTCTACGGCGGTCCGGGCAACGACAACCTCGACGGCGGCTTCGGTGACGACACCATGAACGGCGACCGCGGCAACGACGTCCTCACCGGCTACTACGGCAACGACCGCCTGACCACCACCGACGGCGTGAGCGCCAACGACACCGCCAACGGCGGCTCCGGCTCCGACACCTGCACCACCGACACCGGCGACACCCGCATCAGCTGCCCCTGACGGACAGCCAACCGCGCACCCCCACCAGCGCCGGCCGGGCGAAACCCGGCCGGCGCCGGGGCGCAGCCCCGCCGGGCAGATCCGACTCCTTGTCGTCGTCCGGGTTCACCTCCCCGCTGGCCTGTACGACCACGACCCGGGGCGGAGACGACGGTGATCACCGCCCTCTGGTCACACTCCGGCTCGGTCGTGGCGCGCCATGTGGTCGGCGGCGATTTCGGCGAGGGCCGGTCCGGTTTCCTCGTAGGCGAGCGGGGCGAGGTCGGGGGGCGGCACGTAGCCCTCGGGCATGGCCGCGTACGCGTTCTCCATCCGGGCGGCGTAGGCGTCCGTGAGGGCCTGGGGCCAGGAGCCGGTCAGGGGTGGCCGCATCCGGGCCTCCGCGGCAAGGGCCGCGTGATGGGCGGCGGCTTCCGCGGCCGCCTCCTTGGCCGTGAGATCGGCGATCAGCGCGCGGCAGGGCGTGAACGCGGCCAATCGGTCCGGTAGCCGAGGCGGCGGGTTCACGGGTGCGAGGAGGGCTGCGGCGAGGTGGGTGGCGATCAGGGGGGAGGCGTGCAGGCCGTCGCGGTGCGTGCCCGATGCCACCCACAGGCCTTGTCTGGGGGTGGGGCCGATGACGGGTTGGCCGTCCAGGGACAGGGGCCGGTTGCCGTGGTGGGTGGCGATGAGGGAGGCGCCGGCTAGGCGGTGGTCGAGTTGGCAGAGCGCGGCGTCGAGGAGGAAGCGCAGCGCCCCTGCGGTCGGCCTGCTGGTGGGGGTCAGGGCGGGGTGGGCGCTGGCGCCGAGGTAGAGGGTGCCGTCGGCCTGGGGGACGGCGTGCAGGCCGCACGCGTAGGCCCGGTTGGGGGTACGGACCACCGCCGGCCACGCCTCGGGACCGGTGACGGTCACGGAGGTGCCGGCCGCGGTGAGGACGGGGACGACGGGCAGGTCGGGATCGAGGGATTGAAGGATCGGCGTGGTCCAGGAGCCGGCCGCGACGATCGCGCGCGGAGCGCGGAAGACGCCTGCCCCGGTGGTGAGGAGGTAGCCGCTGCCCGGGGCTCCGGTGAGCGTGCCGGCCGGGGTGCGGGTCACCTGGGGCAGGGCGGTCAGGGCGGCGTCCAGGGTCGCGAGCCAGGCCCGGGCGTCCAGGAACTGCTCGTCGGGCAGGTACCAGGCGCGCAGCGCGCGGTCGTTGTCGAGCGGCCGGTATCCGGGGATGTCCGCCGCAGTGGTGTCGTGGCAGGCAAGGTTGTGCTCGGCCGCCGCCCGGGCGACGGCGGTGAAGGAGGCATCGTCGAGGCGGGAGGAGACCGCGTTCAAGATCATGAACGTGCCGACGCCGTACCCGTCCTGCTCCGGCGCGCTGGTGCCGGCGCGGGCGCGGACCTGATCGCGCCAGGCCGGCCACCGCCGCGCGGCCGCGGCAGCCAGTTCGATACGCAGTCGCCCGTAACGGGTCCGCATCCCGAGGTCGGTGACCTCGCCCAGCACGCCGAGCATCGCCCCCGCCGCACCAGACGCACCCCCACCCCCAACCCCACCGGGACCGGCTGTGCAGGTGTCGCCGGCCAGCACCACCCGAACCGACGGCTCCGCGGCGGCCAGCGCGAACGCCAGTGACCGGCCCACCACCCCCGCACCCACCACCAGCACATCAACATCCCGCGCCACCAGCAACTCCTCACGTCCACGGGCCCGCAGCCGCGGACACCGACCTGACCGCCGCAACCCAGCGGCCTACCCGCGGCAATGCCAGGCAACGACCGGGCAGTTGTGGCCGTACCCCGACCGCACCGTCCCACGCACGCGGACTGCGTGCACCAGCCCCGCCCGCCCGTGTGGCGCCCTTCACCCCTGCGGCCCCGCCTCTGCCGGGCCCGGATGCCGTGTACGGTTCGCCGCCGGCCGATCCCCGGCACCGAATTCAGGTCGAGCCCGACGGCCCCTGGGACAGCCAGGCCGTCAGCAACAGCGAGTTCGCGGCCGGCCTCGGACTCGCCTTCTCCATCGCGGCGGCCTTGCTCACGTGGGTCTTCGTGAAGGCCGAATGGCTGCGCCGCTGGTGGTACGCCATCCCTGCCGGCCTGGCCCTGGCCGCCCTGCTGCGCCTGACGGTCCTCACGCCTCAGCTATGACCGTGGGCCCGGGGGGCCACGGTCGTGGTCACCCCGGCAGATCGCCACGGCTGATCAGGACGGCGCGGTGCACGACTGCGACCTGGGGTGTGCCAGGCCCCTTCACCTCGATCCAGGTGCCGAGTTTGGGCAACCAGAAGAGAGCGTGGCATCCAGAAGCCCAAGGCCAGGATGTACGGGGCGGTAAAGGGCACGGTGCTGCTCGGCGACGTCGTCGAGCGGATCGTCGTCCCCGTCACCGCCCTGCCCGGCCCGGATGCCGGCGAGCCGACCACGGAGATGTTCGCCCTGGAGGCCCTCCGTCGGGTCCTGGTGGCCACCCTGCGCAACTGGGCGCAGGCCGAACTGGACGCGGCGGAGGGCATCGCGTGCGTCGTCATCGACCTTGTCGTGCAGGCTCCAGCAGCTCTTCGCTGTGCGGACTGGTCAGAGGCCGTGATGTGCACAGGGGCTTCCGGGGGTGATGCGGACCGGACACCCTGGAGGTCGATCGGCGATCCGAGGGGGAGAGAATGAGCGGGGGCGAAGACGTTACGAACAAGCGGCGGAATCAGAAGGACGTCAGGCTCAGACTGAGGCCGACGCTGGCCTGCCTTGCCGGGTTGATTCTGGCCTGCCTAGTGCTGATTGGCTTCACCGGAGAGGCGCGGGCGGCGCTGTGGGGCAAGTCCGGAACCATTTCTGAAAGCAGATGCCGGACGTACAACAACACCGGCACCTCATCGGGAAGCGCGTCGTACTGCTCGGCCTCCTTCACGCCGGACGGCGGCGGATCGTCGTACGAGGTCGACGTCGAGGAGGAGGATGTCAGCGTCTATCCGTTACGTGCACGGCTGGCGGGCGGCACCGCGTACGTCTCACCGTCGGTGTGGACGGGGGCGATCCCGGTGGGCTTCGCCCTCCTCCTGGGCGCCGGACTCCCGGTAACCATGATGGTGGGGTACGTGAGCAAGGTCCGCGCACAGCGTGCCGGAAGACGCCGTCCCGAGACCCCACCCGGAGCAGGGCTGAGGCGACGGTGACGAGCCCTACTCGTGACGCTTGGAGCGGATCCCGGACCCTCTTGACCAGACCCTGCTCGGCGGGCGGTCCCAGGCGCGGACCATAAGTGTTTCCTCCGCGCTCAGTTCGCTCCACTGGTCGTAGTGGATGCCGCATCCACCGGGCGTGTGCCGCCTTCGCATGCTGGTCCTGGCTGACCAATACCGCGGGCTCGGCTCTGGGCATGTCACGGGCCGGCGAGCGGCTCTGCTGCCTCACCCGTTCGCGCCCGGCCGGGTGCACAGGGACCGATTCCCCCGAGGGGGCCGCACCTCGACAGAGCTGCCGACCTTGCGCCGGGGGCCCTCGCGGGAGTGGCTCCGGGGTCGCCGGCGAACCGGTCCGGGTCCACCGCCGTCGCAGGGCTCGTGAAGCCGTTCGACGAGCAGCACATCGCGGAGCCCGGCCTGGTGTTCCCGGACATCACCGGCGGGGACGAGGACACCGTCCGGGCCTTCCCCGTGCCCGGGCGCGGGGCGAGGGGGTCGGCCGCGTCGATGCGGGGGACGGCGCGGGAGGGCTGGTTCGGGGGGCCGGGTCGGCGGTGCTTGCCCGTGTGCTCGATGCTCTCAGGTCAGGCTGCGATGGCGGTCGGGCGTGCGGCTGTGAGCTCTCGCGCCTTGGCGCGTACGTCGTCGACCTCGGTGGTCTCGTACGGGCGGGCGGCGTGCAGGAGTGTGTTGAGCCGGGACGTGACGAGGGTGGAGTCGATGCGGGCGGCGTCGTCGAGGGCCTGGTGGGCTGCCGCGGCTCCTTGTTCGGGGTAACCCGGGGCGACATCCCGCCCCCACTCACCCGACCCCCGAAGCGGAGCCGGGGCCCCACCGCCCCCACCAGAGCCGTCAGACCGTAATGACGATCTTGCCCCGGGCAGCGCCCGCCATCAGCATCTCCAACGCCTGCGGGACCTGGTCGAGCGGGAAGGTCGCGGACACGGCGGGGCCGACCTGGCCGGCGTCGACGAGCGAGGCCAGTTCGTCCAGCCCCGCACGGTTCTGGCGGCTGGCCAGCATCGTCAGCCGCTGCCGGGTGAAGGGCGAGCGCACGACCGCGTGGAACTGGCGGCCCATGCCCACCCAGTCGCCGCAGTCCTCGCCGCCCACGATGACGAGCGTGCCGCGCGGCGCCAGTATCCGGCGCAGCAGAGCCAGCGGGGTGCCGCCCGCGATGTCCACCACCACGTCGTAGCCGAGGCCCCCGGCGGTGAGCTCCTCGCGCGTGTAGTCGAGCACGTAGTCCGCGCCCATGGAGCGCACCAGGTCCGCCTTGGTCGGCCCGCACACCCCGGTGACCTCGGCCCCGAAGGCCTTGGCAAGCTGCACGACGTACGTGCCCACACCGCCCGACGCCCCGGTGACCAGCACCCGTTGGCCGGCCCGGACCCTCCCGGCGCCGCGCAGCGCCTGGAGCGCGGTGAGGCCGGACACCGCGAGCGCGCCCGCCTCCGGGTACCCCAGCCGCTCGGGCTTGGGCGCCAGCCGGTCGGCGCGCGCCACCACGTACTCGGCGAACGCCCCGCGGGCGGTTCCGAACACCTCGTCGCCCACGGCGAACCCGGTCACCCCGGGGCCGAGCGCGGCCACCGTGCCCGCCACGTCCAGCCCGGTCAGCGGATTGCGGGGCCGTCTCAGTCCCAGGGCTGCGCGCACCGCATAGGGGTAGCCGGCCATCAGGTGCCAGGTGCCCCGGTCGATGCCGGCCGCCCGGACCCGCAGGAGCACCTGCCCGGCACCGGGGGTCGGCCGTGCCACCTCCGTGAGGCGCAGCACCTCGGGAGCCCCGTACCCGGTCTGAACGACCGCCTTCATCGTCGAGCTGTCCATCTGCGTCATCCCGTCTTACTCGCCCGGCCCACTGCCGTACTTAGTACGACTTACTTAGTACGGTACCCTGGGCCGTCCGGTCAACCCAGTACGGAGCAGGACGGAGAAAGAGGTGCCCGAGCACGCACCCCTCAGCCGCGACCGCGTCCTTCGGGCCGCCGTGGGCCTCGCCGACGAGGGAGGGGTCGCCGCCGTCACCATGAGGGCGGTGGCGGAGCGGCTCGGGGTGAAACCGATGTCCCTCTACCACCACGTGCCCCACAAAGAGGCGATCCTCGACGGCATCGTCGACGCCGTCTTCGCCGACATCGAGCTCCCCCTCGACGAACCGGACTGGCGCGCGGCCCTGCGCCACCGCGCGCACAGCGCCCGGACGGTCCTCGGACGGCACTCCTGGGCCATCGCCCTCATGGAGTCGCGCACCCACCCCGGCCCGGCCACCCTGCACCACCACGACGCCGTCCTGGGGATCCTCAGCCGCGCCGGCTTCCCCTACGCGCTCGCGGGGCACGCCTACTCGCTCCTGGACAGCTACGTGTACGGCTTCGCCCTGACCGAGGCGGCCCTGCCCTTCGCCCCGCAGGACGTGGAGATCGCCGTCGGCGACTTCCTCGCGGCCTTCCCGGCCGGGGCCTACCCGCACCTGGCCGATTTCGCGGCCCACCACGTGCTCCGGCCCGGCTACGCGTACGGGGCGGAGTTCGACTACGGCCTCGAACTGATCCTGGACACCCTCGCGGCCCGCCTCGCCGGGGCCGCCGGGACCTGAGCCGCACGCGGGCCCCACCGGCGCTCCGCCCCATACGGCCGGGAACGTCCCTGTCATACCGCTCTGGCACCATGCAATGCATGCTCGTCGTCACGTACGGCGAGGCCGAGACGGTGGAGGTGGTCGAGCTCAGTTACGACAGCCGGACCGAGCTCGTCCCGGTCCACTTCGCCGACGTACAGCTGACCTGCCGGTTCCTCGACGACGTCGTAGCGGAACCTGCACGCAGTCGGATACACCAGCGAGCCGTCCGACATCGGCCAGGAATTCCACGCCGGCTTCGCCGTGTGCTCCCTCCGGTCACTGTCGGCGATCGACATCGATCCGACGGCAGACGAGGACGACGACCGGCGCGTCGCCACGATGGTGTCCGTCGCACCGGCCTCCTCATTCTTCGGCGAGAACGAGGAGGACGAGAACGAGGCAACGGCGAAGCCCGTGGTGTCATGATCGGTGCCGATGCTGACCCAGCCGGTGTTCGCTGCGACGTCGTAGATTCCGTACGGAATCGCCTTGCCCGGCCCCTGCCGGTCCAGGAAGTCGTGCGTCTTGACCTGGGCCGGAACCCCTTGGGTTCCCACTCAGGACCCCCGTTCTTGTAGTGGCCGACCAGCTCCCTCTTCTTGGTGTCCACGCTGATCACCGGGTCGCCGGTACTCATATGCTCCTGGGCCCGGTCGTTGATGTATCGGCGCTGGGCATCCCGGTCGGGATGCTGCCGGCCCTCGCGAGACACGGTGGCCCTGCCTGGTGAGCTCGCCGGCAAGTCTGCGGGTCGGCTTCGTCGTCCAACGCAGTGGCGACATCGGATCCCCGCGGACGTCGGGCTCGACCAGAGCCAACAGCGCAGACCTCGCCAGATATGCGCGTACCACACCACCGAGTAGAACCACGGGAAGCAACACCTTGATTCTCTGCGAGCCCTTAGGATGGGCCATCAGAAGCCCTTAGGGGTTGGGCCCTGTTCCCCTTTTCGTAGGGAACGCTTGACCATGGCAGTGCCCCTGACACACTGGCGCGGTGCGCGTCGCGACGGCGGCGCCACGAAGAACGGATCGCTGAATGTCCCGATGGATCGTGCTGGCCATACCCGTCGATGGTGTCAGCGAGGTGAAGCGGGATGCCCAAATCGTCACCGAGCTCGACGGCAGCACGGAGGAAGCGGAGACGGCCTTGCTGGCCGCGGCACGTGCGTACGAGCACAACGTCGGGAAGGTGCGCCGCCGAGAGATCTACCAGTGTTCGAATCGGTCCTACTTCATCCGCATCCACGGACGCATGGCCACTTACGGGCTGATGCTCCAGCTCGCCGAGCTCATCGACGACTCTGCACAGCCGATCACCTGATTCGTCCTGGAGCCACGCCCCGTTCGGGGCGGGTGGTGTGAGCTGACCACTGGGCTCCGCCAGCGGACGGGGGCGCACCAGCTTTACGCGTAGGACGTCACGGTCTCCCGCGCCCCCGAGAACGTCAGACCTGGCTTCGTCTGGCGGTGCCGAGCAGGTGGGGAGGGTCTTCTGGACGTCGGCCGGGTTGGTAGAACTCGCACGCACAGCCTCGTCATGCACGGGCGGGTGGGATCAGCGGCGCAGGGCAGGGCGAAAGCAAAGAACGCCACCAAGCGGGATCGGCTCCCCAGGAACGGGAAGGGGCCGACCCATGATTTCTGGGCCGGCCCCGCACCGTTCAGCTGCATAGTCTGAGCAGCGTGTGACTATTCAGGATGTCACTGGTGCTTCCAGCTGCTTCTCCTCCGAAGGGCGTCAGCGAGGAAGGACAGGCATCCCATGAGAGGGACGTAGCCCAGCCAGTCTCGCTGCTGCAGGAAAAGAACAGCAAGGGCGGCAAGAACCGCCGAGAACGCGAGTTCACCAACAAAGGCCATCTTTTGACCGGTTGACGGCTTCATTTTGGTCATTGTCAGCAATACCCCGACCATGCCGAAGGAGCTCCGTAGAAGCCTCCCGCCATCCAGGCATGAATGCGCAGGCAACGCCCTCGGACGGATGCGTAACTGGCTACCGATGCGATGTACCAGACGTAGAGTCGCATGTAACCGGCCAGGATCTTCCACGGGCCGGGCAGCCACTTCTCAATGACTCCCAAGAGCTGTCCCGCGGAGCCGGATCCGGCGGCTGCCCATCGGGTCTCGTACTTGTTCAGATAGATCACGATCTGCTTGTACGGCGACCACCAGCGTGACCAGGTGCTGTAGGACCACATTCCGCTGAGGTCAGTGCAGTTGACCGGATCGGCGTGGCAGTACTCGTAGGCGTTGGCATTGCCGCCGGGGATGGGGTCGGTCGACATGAAGCGACCCTGCGAGGGTGAGTACAGGCGTGCGCCCATGAGTGACAGGTCGCTGACCTCGACGGAGGAACGCTGCTCGGTGCCCAGCCATGCGTAGCGGGCGTTCTGCACAGGGCCGGTGCCGTTGCCGTACTCGTCCGAGGTGACGGCGTTGGGTGCGATGGCGGTGTCCAAGGGCAGCTCATTGGCTGCCGTGCGGATCCAGTCGGTCGAGGAGCTCGCGTACGGCGGGTGCGGTGCGGTGGTGGTGGAACTGCCGTCGGTAGCGAAAGGCGAGGCTCGCGGGTATCTGGTGCAATAGGTCGGCGGTGCGGTGGGCGCTCTGGAGGGCGCTCTCGACTTCGTCGAGGGCCAGGTATGCGCTGGCGGTCTGCGTCAGGAGGTCTGCCACGCAGGAGGGTTGCCGGGAGGGGCGTGACTCGTTGAAGTCGAGAAGGGGCAGGAGGTTTTCCAAGGCCTTGCGGGGGTGGCCGAGGTGGAGCCAGATCTTGCCCGTGACCTCGGAGAGCCATTCCTCGCTGACAAAGGACCAGGGAGATTCGTTGTCGGCGTCGCTGGTCATGGTGTCGGCGGCGCGGTCCAGGGCTTGGAGGCTGGCGGTTGCATTGCGCAGGCGGGCGTGGGCGCGCGCTTCCCGGGCGTGGAGCACGGTCGCGAGCCGGGGCGGGGGCGTTGGTGCGAGGGACCGAGCGGCCTTGGTGAGGTTCAGCGCGTCGCGGGGGTCTCCGTCGTCGGTGTGCACCACTGCCAGGTCGGAGAGGCAGGCTGCGGCGGTCACGGGCGCGCCGGCGCTCGCACTGGCCCGGACCGCGGACAGGAGGTAGCGCTCCGCCTGGGCCGCATCGCCAAGGTCGCAGTGGACGTGCCCGCACCGTTGGGCGATTTTTGAGGCGGCGAGGAAGAGCCGGGCACGGGCGGCGGGGTCGTCGGCGTTGTCGTTGAGGACGGTGGTGACGAGGCTTAGGTCGGTACGGGCAAAGGCGAGCAGGGCGGCGGGGCTGAGGCGGCGGGACATGTCTCGGAGGGCAGCGGCGCGGGACTCCAGGGCGGAGACCGTGTCAGGGCCGATCGGGCGGCCGGAGTGGGACCGCAGGCTGGGGGCGGCGGCCAGCGTGGCGCGGGTCTGGCGGACGAAGGCGGTGAGGGCCGCGCCGGTGAGGGTGGGCGGGGAGAAGGCCGCCGTGTACGGGATGGTGCGCAGGGAAGCGGTCGTGTAGGCGGGGGGCCACGGTGCCGTGGGGGGTGTGATGTCGCCGGTGGCGAGGAGGAGGAAGTGCGGCCAGCCGTACTGGTCCACTTCTTCCGGGCCCATGTGGTGGATGTGGGCGATGGCGAGCTGGACGGAACGTTCGGGCTCGTCTCTCTCCGTTCCGCGGATCGCGGCCCTGGCCTGCCACGTGCTCAGGACGCCGTGGCCGAGGGCTTGGTAGGTGCCGGCCAGCAGCCGTGCGTGGCCCGCCTCACTCAGCCCGAGAGCCTCCCGCAGGACTTGCAGCGGATGCTTTGCCATGGCGGATGCTCCACCTTCTGGGTAACGCGCGTAGAACCAGGCCCGAGAAGGGTAACAAGTCTTCCGGAGCCCTACTTGGTGCCTCTGCCGCGTGCGGTGGTGCGGGCACGATGCCGCCCAGGACGGCAGACGGGCGGCCGGCCCGGAGCAGGGGTGAGGGCGTTTCTGGAGCGGTTGTCGAGGCGGCTATTCGGGTGGCTTCTGGGGCGTTTTGAGGGTGGGGCTGAGCGCGTTCATACTCCGGTCGCCTCGGCGTGGAATTCGAGAAATTCGCGGACGCTGGGTACTCGGCGGTGGGGCTCGAACATTCGCCGTTCCCGCTGGGCTAGGCCGGAGGGCATCCGATGGAACAAAGCCGCGGTCCGGCGCGCCGTGTGGACGGCTGCGTCGATCTCGCCGAGTTGCAGCTGCACGCGGGTGGCCAACTGGAGCGCGAGGGCGGTGTACAGGGGCGGCTGGGTGGTGAAGGGTGGGCTCGGTGCGTCCTTGAGTAAGTGATCGAAGTGCTCCAGCGCCTTGCTGTGCAGCCCGAGCGCATACATCGCCTCTCCGCGACTGTGGGAGAGCCACTGCTCGTCGACGACGCACCACAGGGGGCCGTCGCCCGTTCCCGCTGTCAAGGCGCCGGCTGCGCTGTCCAGTGCCCGAAGGGTGGCGTTGGTGTTACCCAGGCGCGCTTGCGCCTGGGCCTCATTGGCAGACAAGACCGCTGACAGGCGCGGCGCGGGGCGCGGGATGACACTACGCGTCGCCGCATTCACGACGAACGCATCGCGGGGGTCCTTGCCGCGAGCGTGCCCGGCAGCCAGTTCGGCCATGGTGAAGGCGGTGTGCGGGACGGATCCCGCACTCGCGGCGGTGCGCACAGCGAGCATGGAGTATCTCTCGGCCGCTGCGTAGTCCCCGAGGATGCCTGTGATCACAGCGCAGAGGTCGGCGTGATGGGCCGCGGCCAGGAGTAGGCGGGACCAGGCCGGGTGACCGCGGGGTTCACCGAGGAGCGTGGTGATCAAATCCAGCTCGGCGCGGGCGAACTGGTAGGCGGTCAGCGGATCACCGGTGAGCCAGAATGCCGCTACATCGCTCGCGCGGGCTTCGATCAAGTCGGCGTCGGCCGATTCGGTGCGGCCAGCCACGGGGAGAGGTGCCGCGGCGACGGCGGTGGTCGCCTGGTGCAGGAAGCCGGCGAGAATTTGGCCCGTGACGTTGGGGTGGCGAGTGGCGGGAGCGGCCGTCCAACGCAAGGAGCCCAGTGCATCCAGGCTGCCCTTAGCCGTCCATGGGGCGCCGAGAACGGCATTGCCCCGCAGTGTGAGGAAGTGCGGCCACCCGTACTGTTGAACCGCCTCCGGGCTGATGCAGTGGAGCCGGGCGATGGCCATCTTCACCGGAGGCTCCGGGTTGGTGCCGGTCTCCCAGCGCGCCACGTTCCTGCCGGACCTGACTGTCCCTGGCGCGAGTCCCTGCTCTGCAGCTATCCGGCGGGCGTACTCAAGTTGAGTGAGCCCGAGATCGTCTCTGGCGGCCTGCAACGGGTGGGGCACGTTGCTCGGTGCGGCCGGTTTCTTATACATCTCCCTACTCACATGCGTCATTACCGTCGGTAATCATCAGATTTCCGAGATGTCGGGCGCATGAGAACGCCACGGCGGTAAGTGTGGACACGATCGGATTCTTGGTGCCGTTCGCCCCGGGTGAGTCGCGCGGACGAAGCACATGCTCCTGGTGATCTTACTGGTCCAGGGTCACGCCGATTGTGGTCGAGCTGACAGCAGGCCCCCGTCAGGACCGGGAAATGCCATGAGTAGCCGTATATGGGCAGATTTGCTGTTGGAAGTAAGGTTCCCTTTAGTCATGCGGGTGTGCTTGTCGCCGCGTCTTGGAGCGATGTTGTCTTGATCGCAGGCCCAAGGCCCCCGTCCGGCACTGCAGCCCATGGCCTTGGGCGTGGGCCGCAAGGTTCTTCGCCCGGTATTCCTGTGCCAGCGCGACCACAGGTGTTCCGGCACCGAACCCGCGCATTCGGTGCGGATGCACGGCACCCGTCGGCCCCACACGACGTGCAGGGCCGCCGGTCCGGACTTGCGAACCTCGACGGAAAGGGTTCAGTCATGCCCGACAGCACCCTGGAGCTGGCGACCGCACGATGCCGGCGATGGCCCAGCACAGGTCCGGCCCTGACGGCTGCGGCCGTTCGTGCCCTGTGGAGACCGAGAGCTTTGGCCCGCCCCTCTCCCGGATGCGGCTGCCTCCAGCCCGGCCTGCTCTGGAGCGACCACCGCGGACATTCTCCCTCTGCCAACGGGCAGCCGCCCCGGACCATCCGGCGACAGGGCGCCGCAGCGTACTGCGCGGGAAAGTTGATCCTGGCGCCGATCGCGGTGGGGACCGCCTCGGGTTCTCCGGGGGCGCGTAGGGCTGGGCCGGGCACGGCTTCGACTGCGGCCGCACCTACTGCCCCGGCAGGCTGGGGCTTACGTTCGCACAGAAGTCGGTCGGGGGCAGCAGGTAGCTCGCGATCGCCTCCGACGGATCGGCGCCGACATGGGCGTCCCGCGGTGCCAGCACACGAGCTGGTGCCCGCTGCGCTCACACCCCGCCCCAGTTCACCGCCCGGCTATGGCCATCCGCGGGCTTCGAGCCACCCCGCCGGTGCCTGCGAGCAGGGCCAGCTGCTCCTCCCCCGGCGATGCCCATGCCCGGTTGTCACCTTCCGGAAGGGACGCGGGGCCACGCGCCGTCTGGCTGCACACCGGGAGTCTTCTCGGTCCGGCCAGGCTGCGGATTTCGTCCGGGTTACCGAGGAGTGCCAGAGATCCAAGGTCGGTTGCGTCGATGAGGCCGTCTGGTCGGCAGGGCTCTGCGACGACGTCCAGCGCGGCATGGATCGCGGAGCGTGCCGCCACCAAGGCTAAAGCCGAGCGCGGCAAATCCCAATGGGAAAGGAATGTGATGGTAAGTCAGTTTGACTCCACACGCCATGCGTATGAACGGTCAATGGAACAGATGCCGTTTCGACAGCACGTTGAAGCGCACAGCTTCTTAAAGGCCATCGGGGATGTGAAGGGCCGCTCGGTGCTGGACCTCGGCTGCGGTACCGGGTGGTACGCCCGCCGGCTCAGCGCGCAGGGCGCGGCGCGGGTCGTGGGGGTGGACGAGTCACAGGCGATGATCGCGTGCGCACGGCGCCAGCTGGTGCCGCGCGTGACGTACGTGGTGGGGGACGCGAGATCGCCGATCCCGGCCCTGGCGGGTGGGTTCGACGTGGTCACCGCGATGTACGTGCTGCCGTACATGCCGACCCGCCAAGCACTTCTCGACATCTGCGAGACAGCCCGCCATGCGCTGCGTCCGGAAGGGGGCCGTTTCCTGGTGATGACGCTCAACCCCCACTTCTCCACCCAGCCGAATTGGTACCGACGCTACGGGATGACGCTGCTCGCCCGGGACCCGCAGCGCGAGGGAAGCCCCGGCCACCTGAGCGCGCGCGTGGACGACCACGTCATCGACGTGGACTTCTTCTGCTGGTCAGCCGATGCCCACGAACAAGCCCTGCGTCAGGCCGGGTTCTCCGCCATCTCCTGGCACCATCCGGACGTCTCCGACGAAGGCCTCGCCGCCTACGGTGCCAAGTACTGGCACCCCTATCTCGCCACCCCACACGCACTGATCATCGACGCCATCGCGGGCCCCCGCGCGGACAGCACCGATGCCGGGGGGCGGTGGTGAGCGTGAATCCCGACATCACAGTGCGGCCACTCTCCGCAACCAGTGAACAGCTGGTGAAGCGCGCGGACCACGTCCTGCTCGGCCTCTCCCCGATGAACGGCTACTACAAGCCGCGCACGGTCGAGACCCTGGTGGCCTGGGCCAGCGACGGCTTCAAGAAGGTTGACGTCGTCCTGCCCGGCTACGAGGCCGCCCACACGCTCGTCGCCGCCGGTTTCGACGCACCGGAAGCCGTGCGCCACGCCCGCCGCTCCGTTCACCGCCTGCGCAACGCCGCCCTGCGCGCCCTGGAGCGGTGCGGTATCGAACACCCCGAGCACCACGTCAACGTGTGGACCCAACTGCACAACCGCTCCCCCTATCTGGCCGCACTCCAGCAGGCCCGCACGGCCTACGACCGCGACCCGGTCGTACGCCGCGCCTGCCGGCAGGTGACCGCCGCCGCGATCCACCACGCCCGCGGCGGGGGCACCCGGCAAGCCCCGCCCAGCGAGGAGCAGGTCGACCTGGCCGTCGGTTACGTCCTGGCGGAAGTCCCCCTGGTCACCAGCAGTCCGGCGATCTTCGCCGCCGACACCTCCGTGTTCGTCTACCACCGCCGCATGGAACTCGTCGACATCCTGACCAGCGATCAGGCCACCGCTCTGCGGCCGGCCGCAGGCCAGGGCCACGCCATCGTGACCATCCAGGGAGAGCAGCCGTGACCGTCCATCCCACGGACCCAGCCTTGCCACTGTCCTACCCGTTCGACCCCGGCCCGCTGGGCACGGCGCCGCCGGTGCTGGAATGGGCCCGCAAGCATGCGCCCGTCTGCCCCGTCCAGCTCCCCTCCGGGGCGCAGGTCTGGATGGTCACCCGGAAGAAATACATCGCCCAGGTCCTGACCGACACCCGCTTCTCCCGCGACCTGCTCGACCCCGGCGCGCCGCGCTTCGTCGGCGAGGACTTCACCTCGATGGCCGGAGGGATCTTCAACCTGGACCCGCCCGACCACACCCGGGTGCGGCACGTCATCGCCCGCTTCTACAACCCCGCCGGCGTGGAGCGCTACCGCCCCCTGGTCGAGCAGCACGCCCGCTTGCTCCTCGATGAGATGTCCGACGGGCTCAACCCCACCGACCTCATCCCCGCCTACACCGCTCCACTGCCGCTGCGGGTCAGCTCCGACATCCTCCAGGTCCCCGCGGAACTACGCGAAGCCAACCACTCCCACTTCGCCACCCAGACCAGTCTCCAGGCCACGCCCGAAGACGTCGCCGCCGCCACCGCCGTGATCCGCAACTTCACTGCCGAAGTGATCGACAGCAAACGCCGGCACGGCGGTGACGACGGCCCGATCGGTGCACTCATCGAGGCACAGAAGGACGGCGTCATCTCCGAGGACGAATTGCAGGGCACCACCGCCTACCTCTTCGTCACCGGATCGGAACCACTGGTCTCCCCGCTGGGAACCGGTGTGATCACCATGCTGGTCCACCAACGCCAGCTGAGCCAGGTCCTGGCCACACCTCAGCTGTGGCCCAAAGCCGTCGAGGAGATCCTCCGCTACCACCACAACGGCGTCCTCGGCCTGCCCAGGGTCGCCACCGAGGACGTTACCCTGCACGGCGTCACCATCCGCAAGGGCGAGGGCGTCTGCACGCCGATGCTCGGGGCGACCATGGACCCCGCGCACTACCCCAACCCGTCCGCGTTCAACATCATGCGCCGCACCGATGCCACCGCCACCTTCGGCGCCGGCCCGCACTTCTGCCTCGGCGCCTCCTTGACCCGCATGTTCCTGCAGACCGCCTATCAGGCTCTCTTCACCCGCTTCCCCACCCTCTTCCTGGCCATCTCGCCGCACGAAATCCCCTGGGCGGTGGACCCCCACTTCACCAAACCGGCCGCCCTTCCTGTCGCCTGGTGACGCCCGGGGTTCCGGCCGCGAGCCGCCATGGCCACCGTCAAGCGGCTGGGACCCGTCAGTGGCGGGTGATGGCGGCGCCGCTGGACACCCTCGCGGATCCGGTTCGCCAAGCTCGACCCGATTGTGCTGGCGTGGGACAACGCCCGCCTCCACCTGATCACCCGCGCGGTCAAGCGCAAGCTCAAGATGCTGCAGTACAGACCGCAGGTGATCGATGGCTGCTTCACCGAAACGGCGCTGCGGTTCGACGAAGCAACGCCGGCTGCGACGTCAGTCTTCACCAGGGAGAAGGTACTCGCCGGTCGCGATCAGTCGTGAGCCGTCGTACAACCGCACGGGAGCCTCCGGACTGAACATGTTCCCGTACTCGTGCCAGAAGACGATCTCGATGTCGACGTCGTAAGGGCGTTGCGGCTGGAACGACTCGATACCCTCGGCCGACCGCACGACGCACGAGGTCAGGACTTCGCCGAGCCGAAGGATCGGCCGAATCCCGCTCATCGCCGGTGTGGCCCGCCCCCCGGCAGAGGGCTGGAAGGAAGGAAGGAAGGAAGGTCACTCTGGCCCGCACGGTGTGTGGGCTCATACCGGGGTCAGCAGTCACGTTCGCTCCTTGTGGCAGTGCATACGGAACATCCTGTTCGCCCGGCTGAACGGGTAGGACGCCATCCCTCACCCTCCCCAGCCCCGTCTGCACCCTCACCCCACAGGCGGCGGGTTCCGCCGGGCGGACGTCACCGACATCACTGTCCGTGAGCCTCCACAAGAAGTGGACCAGAGCCGGAACTCGTAAACAAAGCCGGCCCGTTCCAGGAACGCTTCCACACGCAAGCTGGAACTCGGCGACTGCGCACGCCCCTACGGAACCCCGTGCCAGCACGAGCACTCGTGCCTGCGCTGCCCGATGCTACGGGTTTCCCCCCGGGCAGCGGCCCCGGTTGATCGAGTCATCCGCAACCTCACGAACGCATGGCAGAAGCGCGGACGAACGGTTGGCTCGGCGAAGTCCAACGACTCCAGGTCAGCCGCACCAAGGCCAAGGGAAAGCTCACCGCCCCCGACCACTGTCTGGAACGGGCTCGCGGCAACGGCATGAGCGGTCCTACAGACCTCAGCACCCGTGATCTCGGGGAGAGGGTGACGCCTCATCTCACAGATCTTTTCGGAAGACCGTGGAGCTGTGCCGGACTGCCATCCCGGCACGCAGGTACAGGTTCAACGCGCCGGTGTCCGAGTGCGTCCCCAGGGTGCAGGTCTTGCGCCCCTGCTGATAGGAGGCGCGGAATGCGTTGAGGAGCAGGAGGCGGGCGATGCCCCGGTTGCGGTGGTCGCGGCGCACGGCGACCTGCTCGATGTAACCATCGTCGGTGTCCGGGAGGTCCAGGGAGAGCACAGCGCCCACCAGTTGCCCGTCGGCGAACGCCAGCGCTGACATTGCGGGTGCGAAAGTGGGACGTTCGACGGTGTGCCGGGCCCACTCCTGGTAGCTCATGCGCCGTTGCTGCCATTCGTCGAACGCGTCCTCGACGAGCTGGTGTGCGTCGTGCTCGTCGCCGACCCGGAACGATCGGACCGTGATGCCCGCAGGCGGCTCGGGCACGGCTGGCTCCTCCGTCATGGGGAACTCCAGCAGCCACTCGGTCACCATCGGTTCGTATGCGCGCGAGCGCAGCAGCGCGACAGCGTTCGTGTTGCCGTCCGGGATGGTCTGGACGATGCGTGCACTGCTCGCCCGCCTGGCCCGGGCCTCGGCCCAGGTCAGGAGCGCACTGCCCAGGCCACGGCCCCGGTGCTCGGGGTGGACGTCCACCTCACAGCGCCGATTCACCCAGGCCCGGGCGACCAATCGCCCCGACCGGTCATGGATCAGCCGGGTATCCGACTCCGGGATCAGGCCAGGTCTGGCGAAGTCCGCGGCGATGCGGCCGAGATCGGTGTGCCCCCGCCCGAAGAGCTCGCGCTCGCAGGCCGAGACCAAGCGATGGACATCAGCGGTGTCGTCAGAGGTCATCGGGCGAGCTCGGTATCCCGGCGGCAGCCCTAACACGAGATCTGACAATGGAGGACACTCCCGAGGCGGTGGTATGACAGGCACGGCACCGCGACAGTGTTCCGCGCAGCCCCGTGCGCGATCAACCGATTAGCCGTTCACGCCTCGGATCGCCCCGGGGTTCATGCCGTCAGCTCGTCGTACGGATGGTCGTCCCGCATGGTCTCCCGGGCGACCTGGTGCCGGCGCAGTGGTTCGGTGGACACCGACCCGGCGACCGGGATCAGCTGCCGGCGCTTCGTCGTGTCCGAGGGTGATGCCCTCGTGGCCGGGGGCTGACGGGGTGGTTCATGACGCGGTCGGATACGCGGTGCTCCGCCGGGACTGGGAGGGCGGGACCACGACGGTTCCGGGGTGGCACGACGAGCACGTCGCGGGCGGGCGCCACCGGGTCAGCGGCGGCAGATGACACGGGATGCGGGCCGGGTTCGGGTACGCGCCCCCGCCCGGACGTCCTACGCGTCCGCGTCGGGAGTGACGATGCGGCCGTCGCGCAGTTCCACCACGCGGTCGGCGAGTTCGATCAGGTTGGGGTCGTGGGTGGCGACGAGGATGGTGACGGCCTTGCTGCGGACCACCGCGCGCAGTAGTTCCATGATCGACCGGCCGGTCTCCAGGTCGAGCTGACCCGTGGGTTCGTCCGCGATGATCAGGTCGGGGTCGTTCGCCAGGGCGCGGGCCACCGCGACGCGTTGCTGCTGGCCGCCGGAGAGTTCGCCGGGGCGTTGCTCGGCGTGATCCGCGAGGCCTACCAGGGCGAGCAGGGTGCGGGCGCGCTCCTCGCGCTCCTTGGCGGGGATGCGGCGCAGTCGCATCGGTACGCCGACGTTCTCGATGGCGGTGAGGACGGGGATCAGGCCGAAGGACTGGAATACGAAGCCGATGCGGTCGCGGCGCAGGGCGAGCAGGCCCGGCTCGTCGAGGGCGGCCAGGTCGGTGCCGTCGAGGGTGATCCGGCCGCCGGTCGGGGTGTCGAGGCCGCCGACGAGGTTCAGCAGGGTGGTCTTGCCGGAGCCCGACCGGCCCCTGAGGGCGATGAGTTCGCCGCGGCGGATGTCGAAGGAGACGCCGCGCAGGGCGTGGACGGCCTGCGGTCCGCTGCCGAAGCTGTGGCGTACGTCGTCCACGACCACGATGGGCGTGTCGCCGTCCTTCCGTGGTGCGGTGACCGTCGCCGTGGTCTCCGGATTCGCCGTCATGATCTGCACTCCCCCGTTGAGTGTGTGCGCGGCGCCCCCGGCCCCGCCTCCCGCGCGTTCTGCCACTGCGCATTTCCGCTCACATTTGCGCACCTGTCACGCTATTCACGCAAGTCTCTTCCTCTTACCACCTGAATCTGACAGCATCGTCCGCTATCCGGTACCGAAAGTCCGGATGGGGGAGGAACTGCACACGTGCTCGGCTTCGTCGTGCGCCGGCTGCGCGGGCGATGGCCGCTCGCTGTCGCCGCACTGCTCACCGTACTGATCACCGCGACAGCCCTGACCGCGCTGACGGCGTTCACCCGCGGCGTGGGAGAGGAAGGGCTCCGGCGGGCCCTGGCCGGCCCGGAACGGTCCCGGACCACCGTCGTGGTCACCAGCGGCCGTCCCGCTTCCTCCCGCGCCAAGGACGACGAGTCCGTACGGGGCTTCGCGGACGAGGTGTTCGGGCGGTTTCCGGTGGCCTCCGAGAGCGTGGCCCTCAGCCGTTCGTACGGGCTACCCGGCGCCGCCGCTTCGGGCCGCGACGCCGACCTGACCCTGCTCGCCGCGCTCGGCCGGGAGCACGTACGGCTGCTCGCGGGCGAGTGGCCGCGGCCGGTCACCGCCGCCATCGGGGGCGGCACTCCGCCGCAAGTGGCCGTGCCCCGGGCGGCGCTGGCACGGTTCGGTCTGGCCGAGTCCGCGCTGCCCGCGCCGGTCCGGCTGGAGGACCGGTTCGGCGGCCCTCCGCTGACCGTGCTGGTCACCGGCGTGTACCGGGCCGCCGATCCGGACGCCGGGTACTGGCGGCTCGACCCGCTCGGCGGCCGGGAGATCCAGGCCAGCGCCTTCACCACCTACGGCCCGCTCATGGTGGACGACAGCGCCTTCACGACGGGCGGCCTCCTCCAGGAGTACCGCGGCACGCTCCTGACCCCGGACCTGAGCACGATCCGCACCTCCGAGGCCGACGCCGTCTCGACCGCCGCGAACCCCGCAGGGGTCTCCCTCCAGCGCTCCGCCTCGCTCCGGACCTCCACCGAACTCCCGGAACTGCTGGCCGAGTTGGATTCCGGACTGCTCGTAGCCCGGTCCGCGCTGCTGGCGGGCGCGCTCCAGCTCGCCGTCCTCTCGGCCGCCGCACTGCTCCTCGTCTCCCACATCATGACGGCCCGTCAAGAACCGGAGCGCGTCCTGCTCACCGCGCGCGGCGCCTCCCGCCGACGCCTCGGCGCGCTGGGCGCGGCCGAGTCGCTGCTGCTCGCGCTGCCCGCGGCCGTCCTCGCACCGCTGCTCACGCCGCCCCTGCTGCACCTGTTCGGCCGGGTGGGACCGCTCGGGCGGGTCCACCTGGAGATCCCGGACACCTGGCTGGTCTGGCCGGTCGCGGCCGGCTGCGCCCTGGCCTGTGTCCTGCTGACGACCCTGCCCTCCGTCCTGCGCGGTGCCTCGGCCGCCGTGCTGCGCCGCGCCGGCAGCAGGCAGGCCGTGGTGAGGGGCGCCGCCCGCTCCGGCCTGGACCTGGCCGTGGTGGCCCTCGCGGTCCTCGGCTACGAGCAGCTGTCGTACTACCGGGGTGCGGACGCCCCCGCGCCCGGCGGTTCCACGGCTGGCGGCCTGGGCGTGGACCCCGTGCTGGTCGCCGCGCCGTCCCTCGCCCTGGTCGCGGGCACGCTGCTGGTCCTGCGGCTGCTGCCGTTCGCGGCGAGGGCCGGGGGGCGGCTGGCGGCGCGCGGCCGGAGCCTCGGCCCGGCCCTCGTCGGCTGGCAGCTCGCCCGCAGGCCGGGCCGCGCCGCCGGGCCCGTGCTGCTGCTGGTCCTCGCCGTCTCCAGCGGGACCCTGGCCCTCGGCCAGCACACCGCCTGGTCCGCGTCCCAGCGCGACCAGGCCGACTTCGCGACCGCCGGCGGCCTGCGGATCTCCGGGAGCAGCATGTCCCCGATCGGGCAGGGCGGACGCTACGGGGCGCTGCCGGGCGGGGACCGGCTGATCCCGGTGGTCCGCGAGGAGCAGCAGCTGCCGGGCGGGGGCGTCGGCGACGTCGTGGCACTGGACGCCGCCAAGGCGGGCGAACGGGTGCCGCTACGAGCCGATCTGCGTGGCGGCCAAGGAATGCGCGAGCTGTTCACCCCGCTCGCCGCCGCTGCCACGGGAGCCGCCGCTGCCACGGGACCGGCCGGAAGCCCCGCGGACGGCCCGGGCATCGCCCTGCCCGGCTCGCCCCGCCGGATCGACCTCGACGTGACGGTGCGGACCGCCGGTACGAGCTGGGCCACCGTGAGCCTGCTGCTGCGCGACCGGTTCGGGGCGACCCACGGGACGGCGACCGTCAGGCTGCCCACCAGCGGCGACGCCACCCTCCCGTTCGACCTCGACACCCTGACCGACGCTCCGGTCGGTTCGGCGGCGGCGCCGCTGACGCTGGCGGGGATACGCCTCGCGTACGCCGGGGACGGCGGCCCCGCGGGCGACGGCTGCGAACTGGCCCTGCGCCGGATCGCCGTCTCCGACGCCGCGGACGGGGCCGCCGTACCGGTCACCGTGCCCGCCGCGCCCTCCGCGCCCGGCCCGGGCGGTACCGGGGGCTGGCAAGCGGCGCCCCCGCAGGAGCCCCGCTCCGCGCAGGCCGCCGTCGTCTCCCCGGTCCCGGCGGGTTCCACGGACCTGCTGCGGCTGCGCTACCAAGGCGGGTTCGGCACCGAGAAGGGGGTGCACGCCCTGCTGTTCCCGGCGCCGGCCGCGCCGCTTGCCGCCTCCGTCCCGGCCGTCGCCACCACGCACTACCTGCGGTCCCTCGGCGCCTCGGTGGGCGATACGGTCCGCATCACGCTGGACGGCGCGACCGTCCCGGTGCGGATCACCGCCGCCGTGGACGCCCTCCCCGTGGTCGGACGGACGGCGCTCGCCGTCGACCTGCGCACCCTCGGCCGCTTCCTGCTGGAGTCCTCCGGTCAGCAGCCGACCCCGCCCACCGAGTGGTGGCTGCCCGCCGCCTCGGCCGCCGACCCGGTCCCGGCGCGCGCGGCGGCCGCGCTGCGCGAGGGGGCCAGGACCGAGCGCGTCCAGCTCCGCGAAGAGATCACCGCGGGCCTGCTGGACGACCCGCTGAGCGCCGGGCCGCAGAGCGCGCTGGCCGCCCTCGCCGTCGCCTGCGCAGTTCTGGCGGCCATCGGCTTCGCGACGTCCACCGCCGCCGAACGGCGGGTGCGGGGCCGGGAGTTCTCCGTCCTGCTGGCACTCGGCACGCCCCGCCGGTCGCTCGCCGGGGCATCCGCCGCCGAGGGCGGGGTGCTGATCGCCCTCGGGACCGCGGTCGGGACCGGGCTGGGTGTCGTCCTCGTCCACCTGATGGCGCCCCTGATGGTGCTGACGCCCGCCGCACAACTGCCTTTCCCGCCCGTACGGGTGGACATGCCGTTCTGGCAGACCCTGCTGACGGCCGCCGCGATCGCGGCCGTTCCCCTGTTGTCGGCCGCGTTCAGCGGCCCCCGGGGCCGCGACATCGCCGCCCGGCTGCGCCCCGTGGAGGAGATGTGACCACCCCGCCGCCGACCGTTCCCCCGCCGTCCGCCGCCGCCCCGCGGTCCGGGCCACGGCCCGCGCCGTGGATCAGGACCCGGCTGCGGGCGGCGCCGCTGGCCACCGTGCTGGGCGCCGCGCTGGCGTTCGTCGCCGTCCTGCTGGCCGCCGCGCTGCCACGGGCCCAGGACCGGGGCGCCGACCAGGCCCTGAGGTCCTTCCTCCGGCACAGCGGGCCGAGCGACACCAGCCTCCTGGCGACCGCGCCGCCCCCGGAGGCCGGGCAGAGCAACCTCGTCCTGGACGGAACGCTGAAGGACCTGCTCGCGCGTACCGGCGGCAGCCTGCCCATCGACGCGGACGCGGTGGTCCACGGCAGCCGGACCGTCAAGCGGCAGCCGCTGGTGAATCCGGAACTGTCCCGCCCGTCCGGCTTCCCGCCGAACATGGCCCTGCTGTACGTCCGGCAGGCGGAGGCGCACGTGCGGCTGGTGGAGGGGCGCTGGCCGGGCGGCACACCCGCCGATGCCTCCGGGGGCGCACCCCCGCAGGGCACGCAGGACCCCGCCGGGTCCGCGCGGCCCCTGCAGATCGCGCTCTCGAAGCGCGCTGCCGAGACGCTCGGCGCCCGCCTCGGGTCGGTCCTGACGAGCGCGCCCCAGCTCCACGGCACGCCCTCCGTCGAGGTCGTCGGTCTGTACACGGTCCCCGACGAGACCGAGGACTTCTGGGCCGACCTGGGGTGCCTCGCCCGCGCCTGTGAGCACTACACCGGGGAGAACCTCTCCTGGGACGTCGACGCCTTCGTCGGAGCCGGGGACCTCGACCGGTTGGACAGCTGGGGCCGCACCGCCGTGGACTTCTGGCGGCTTCCGGTGGACATCGGCCGGCTGCGGGCCGACCGGCTCGATGCCACGGCCAGGGAGGTCGCCTCGTACGTCGCGGGGCCCACGGCCGCCACGCTCGCCCGTGAGAGCAACCGCGATCTGCTGCGGACCACTTCGAGGCTGTCCGAGCTGTTCGAGCAGGCCCGCGCGCGCAGACAGGCCGCGGCGCCGCTCGCCGCGATCGGACCCGCCGGGGTCGGCGGGGTCGCCTTCGTCGTACTGTGCCTGGCCGGTGCGCTCGCCTCGGACCGCCGGGACGCCGAGCTACGGCTGCTGCTGGCGCGGGGCGGCTCGCGGGCCGGCATCGTCGGGCGTCTCCTCGGGGAGGGCGCCGTCACGGTGCTCCCGGCAGCCGCGGCCGCCGCCGCACTGGCCGTACTGCTGCTGCCCACACCCCGGCTCGCACCCGCTCTGCTCTGCGCCGCGGCCGTCACCCTGCTGGCGCTGCTGGCCTTCCCGGTACGGGCGGCCGTCCTGCTGGCCCCGCCGCGCCCGGCCGCGCGGTGGCGCAGGCCCGTCGGCGAGCTGCTCGTGCTCACCGCCGCGGGCGCCGCCGTGCTGGAGGTCCGGCGCCGCGGGGTCTCCCCCGCCGGCAGCGACGTGGACCCCCTGCTGGTCGCGGCTCCGCTGCTGCTCGCGCTGTGCGGGGGGCTGCTGCTGGCCCGGCTGCAGCCCGTCGTGACCGGTTGGCTCGCCCGGGCGGCCGGCCGCGGTTCCGGGCTCGTCGGCTTCCTCGGGCTGGCGCGGGCCGCCCGCGGCTCGGGGGCGAGCGGGGCGCGGGCCCGGGGCGGTCCCTCCGTCCTGCCGCTGGTCGCCCTGCTCCTCGCCATCACCACCGGCGGGTTCGGGGCCGCCGTCCTGCAGTCGGTGGACTCGGCCCGGCTGGGGGTGGTCCGGCTGACGGTCGGGGGCGACGCGGCGATCTCCGCGCCCGGGAACTCCCCGCTCCCGGACGGGCTCGCGAAGGCCGCGGGCGAGCTGCCGGGCGTACGGACGTCCGTGCCGCTGTGGATCGACCACGACTCCTTCGTCCTCGGCACCGCCCAGGGCACCACCCAGGTCACGCTGATCGTCGCCGAGCCCGCCGCCTACGCGGAGCTCTCCCGGACCCTCGGCTGCGGCGCCTTCGACCCCGCCCTGCTGGCCGGAGGGGGCGCGGGGTCGGCCGATGCCCCGGTGCCAGCGCTGTTCAGCGTCGACCTGGCGCGGCAGGCGACGCCGGGCACGTACGTGCTGCGGGCGGGCAGCGGCGGGGAACTTCGGACGCGGGTCACCGGCGTGATCGACTGCACCCCCGCCCAGCCGGGTCCGGGCGGCGTGACCGTCGTCCTGCCGGCGGGCCCCGCGACGGCCCCGATCCACGGCGCCGACCGCCCGAACCGGTGGTTCGGCCTCGGCTCCCCGGCCGCGGACGGGCTGCGCGCGCTGGTCCGGGCCACGCGCCCGGCGGCGGGTGCGGCGGCTCCGGCCGTGGCGCCCGGCGCGGGCCGGTATCCGGCTGCCCAGGCGCTCCCGGTCGACGAGGCGTATCCGGTGCGCACCAGCGCGGAAGCCGTCGCCGAGCTGGCCGCCGATCCGCTCCAGCGGTCGGCACAACGCCTCTTCTGGGCCTCCGTCGCGGCGGCGGCCGGCTTCGCGCTGCTGGCCGTACTGCTCACGCTGATGCGAAGCGTCCCCGAACGTGCGGCGCTGCTGGCCCGGCTGCGCACCATGGGGCTGCGCCGCCGGCAGGGCGTGGCACTGATCCTTGCCGAGGCCCTGCCGCAAACGCTGGCCGCGGCACTGGGCGGGGCTCTGGTGGCGGCGGCCGCGGTGGCGTTGCTGGGCCCGGCGATGGACCTGTCCACGCTGGTCGGCGCGAGCGTGCCGACCGGTGTACGGCTCACCGCGGGGCCCGTACTCACACCCGCCGTGGGCCTCGCCGCCCTGGTCGCCGCGGCCGTGCTCGTCGAAGCGGCGACATCCGGGCGACGGCAGATCACCACCGAGTTGAGAGCGGGAGACCAGCGTTGAACACCGAGCAGCCGACGTACGAGGAACTGCGCCGCAGGGCGACGGCCGCCGCGGAGCCCCGCACCGGCGCGGTGGACGCCGCGATCGCCTGCGACCGCCTGGTCCGGATCTTCAGCACGGACGGCATCGAGGTACAGGCCCTCCAGGGGTTGGAGCTGACCGTCGCCCAGGGCGACCTGGTGGCCCTCGTCGGCGCCTCGGGCAGCGGCAAGTCCACCCTCCTGAACATCCTGGCGGGCCTGGACGTCCCGACGGCGGGCAGTGCGGCGGTCGCCGGGTACGACCTGCTGGAACTGTCGGCGCGGGACCGGCTGCGGTACCGGCGTGAAGCGGTCGGTTTCGTCTTCCAGCAGACGGCCCGCAACCTGCTGCCGTTCCTGACGGCCGCCCAGAACGTGGCGCTGCCGATGCAGCTGAAGGGCGGCGGCTCCCGTCGCGGCGCGGGCGCGCGCCACGCCGCCCGGGTCGCGGAGGTCCTGGACGCCCTGGGGATCGGCGACCTGGCCCACCGGCACCCGGCGCAACTGTCCGGCGGGCAGCAGCAGCGCGTCGCGATCGCCGTGGCGATGGCGAACGATCCCAAGGTGCTGCTGGCCGACGAGCCCACGGGCGAACTGGACTCGGAGACGGCCGCGGCGGTCTTCGAGACCTTCCGCACGGTGAACAAGGAGCTCGGCGTGACGGTGGTCATCGTGACGCACGACCCGATGGTGGCGGGCGAGGTCCGCCGCACGGTGGCGATCCGCGACGGCCGCACCAGCAGCGAGGTCCTGCGCAGTCTGGTCACCGACGAGCACGGCGAGGAATCGGTCAGCGAACGCGAGTACGTGGTCCTGGACCGCTCCGGGCGCGTCCAGCTCCCCCAGAAGTTCCTGGCGGCCCTGGGCATGGAGCACCGCGTGGCGGTCGACCTGGCCCCGGACCGCATCGAGCTCCGGCCGGACGGGAGTTAGGGCCTGTCACGGCGGAAGGGCCCGGATCCATGCGAGGATCCGGGCCCTTCGGCGTAGTAGCGGGGACAGGATTTGAACCTGCGACCTCTGGGTTATGAGCCCAGCGAGCTACCGAGCTGCTCCACCCCGCGTCGGTAGACCCCACACTACGGCACCACCCGCCCTGCTCCGAACGCATTTCCCGCAGGGCGCCGGCCACGGGCCGCTCGTCCAGGCCTCGTGCAGGCCTCATGGCGGAGCCCGGCGCCGATATCTCTGTCGACCAGACGAACGTCTACCGGCACACGATGGCGTACGTCCCCGCCTGCGCCTGGACGCGTCCATCGATGACGTGCCCCGCTTCGACGGCGGCCCGGCTGCGGCTGTCGGGAGACGGACGCTAGTGCGCCGTGCGGCGACGCAGTGCAACGTGCTGCACGGTGATCGCCACCGGGATGCCGGCCAGGAGGAGGGCGAATACCACCGGGAGCACTCCGGTCCACACCGCCGGTGAGACGTACGCGGTGCCGGAGGTGCCGTCCACCAGCCACGCATGGACTGGTCGCGAGCTGATGTCGCCCTCGACGGGGACGTCGAACGAGGAGCCGCCGTTGTCGGGGGTGAAGGTGCCCGAGCAGGACGACGATGTTCCCGCGTTGGCCACGGTGTTGTCGTACGTCCGGCAGCTGGCTTCGGTCACGGTCCCGGGCTCGCCCCACAGCGCTGCCCGTAGCTCTGCGGTGAAGTTCGTCAGCACGAGGTAGGCCAGTAGCAGTCCGACCAGGCAGGCCAGCGCCAGCCACGGCGCGGGGCCGACCTGTGCCGGTCGCCCGTCCGGAACGTCCCCACCCTCGCTCATCCGCATCCTCGGATCGCCGACGGATCTACATGGTGACCGATCCGGAGTGGGTTCGGAAGCCCTCGTGCGGGTCATGGCCGGTTCGAGGGCGAGGCCGGCGCCGGGTTTGGCGGTACCCGCCGTCGAGCCGACTGCGAGCCGCGAGTCGGCCCGCAGTCGGCGCCGTGTCGGTGTCGTTCGTTCCGCTGCCATCGATGTCCTGCGCGACGGAGCATCCGGCGACTGCGCGGTGGCCCGGAGGGCCGTGCAGCCGGAGGAGGCCGGGCAGCGGCGTTGGGCTCGCGCCGCGGAGTTGCCTGCGGCCCGGCACCCCGCCCTCCCGTGCCTCTTGGGGCCCGGCCCGGTCGCCGACGTTCATGCGGTTTCTGCCTCCGCCGACGACCCCGTTTGCGCACGGACAGGTCTCGCGGACTTCACCGTCTGCGATCGCCGATCGGCGGACCCGGTCACACGGAGCGGGCGGCCTGCCGGATGAGGTCCAGGACCGTCTCGGGCTGCGAGAGCATCGGGACGTGCGACGAGTCGACCTCGACGGCCGTGGCGCCCATGCGCTCGACCTCGAAGCGCTGGAGTTCGGGTACGACTGCGTGGTCCTGCTTGGTCACGCAGAACCAGCTGGGCTTCGTCCGCCAGGCCGGGTCGTCCGTGCTGGCGCCGAGCACTGCCTCCGCCGCCGAGCCCTGGGTCGCCCACACGAGCTGCTGCTCGGCTTCTGGGAGGTCGCCGCAGAAGTCGGCGATGCCGTCGCGGGCGATCCACAGCCGCCCGTCCTCGGCGTCAAGGTGCGAGAAGAGCGGTGGCGGGTCGAACTTGCCGATCAGGTCTTGCGGAGTCTCCCCCGCGTCCGGGGCCAAGGCGGCGATGTAGACGAGCCCGGCGACCCGCTCGTCGGTTCCCGCGGCCGTGATGACGAAGCCGCCCCACGAGTGGCCGACGAGGATCGCCGGTGCGCTGACGCGGCCCAGCGCCCTGCGCACGGCGTCGACGTCCCCATCCAGCGAGTCCAGCGCGTTCTGGGCGGACACCACCTCGTGCCCGTCATGCTGGAGGGCGGGGATCAACTTGCTGTAGCAGGACCCGTCGGCCCACAGGCCGTGGGCGAACACAATGCTCGGCTTGCTCGGGGACATGGCGTTTCCTCTCGGTGGGTCCCCCCCGGTGCTCCGGCTTCTCCCGACCTCCGAGTCCACACCACGCTACGGGGCACCGCAAACGAGCCATCCGGGCACTGGGGGCCGTCGCCGTCCGCCGTGCGGCAGGACGGGTGGTACCTCTACGTCGAGTGGTGGAGGGTCAGCGCGTGAGACCGCTCAAGCGCCCACGTGGAGGTGAGCGGCCCAGATCGACGGTCGGTGCGGGTGCGCGGCGCGCAGGCGCAGTGCGGCCTCGTGCACCCCGAACGGGACCTTGCGCAGATCCGGTCCCGGTCCCCGTGCGGCCCCGGACATCGGACCGTAGGTGCAGCCGGTGACCACGGGGGCCGCGGCGTCGCCCAGCGGCCAAAGGCTGCCGACGACCTGCGGGTATCCGGCGAGGAGGAAGGCCGAGGCCAGGTGGATGGACTCGTCGGCCAGGTCGTTGCCGCCGCGAGCGGTGTTGCAGGCCGCGAGGAAGGCCAGTCCCGCCCCGTCGATGCTCAGCGCCGCGATGTCCGTCACCCCCAGAGGCTGGGCCCTGTGCAGGAGCAGCGCCCCGGAGGAGGGCGCATCGGGGTCGCTCACCCCGTGGCAGGCGAAGTGCATCCAACCGTGGTCCCCCAGCGCCTCGACCACGTTGCCGGGGGTCGCGGCCGCCCCTCGCAACACGTCCACCCCGGTGAAGCCGCGGGTGAGGATCTCGACTTCCTCGTCCACTCCCGGGAGGGTGCCGATCCACGGGACACCCGTATCGGGGAGCGCGACGACAGCGCCCCTCAACGAGGTGTCGGCACGTGAGAGGCGGTGCTGTGCCTCCCGGAGTCCTCTCATGGTCGGGGTGTAGGACGAGACCACACGGTCGAGGACCGTACGGGCGCCGTGCCTGCCCCGCTCCTCGTGGTGGCCGGCCGCGTGCAGCGGAAGGAAGCTCAGCAAGCCAGTGGGTGACCACCATAGGCGCCGGGGTTCTGCGGGATCATCGGGCCAGAGCCCGGCCAAGGCGTCGAGCACGGGGCCGGCGACGCTGTCCCACAGCCGGCGCAGCACTCCGTCGACCAGCGCCTCCCCCCTCTCGGCTTCCTCGGTGGACGTGTCCCGCGTCGCGAGGGCGAGTGCCTCCTTGAAATCGGCGTAGAGGCGGTCGACGTCACCTCGGGTCGCCTGCGGTAGGTGGACGACCTCCTCAAGTCCCGAAGCGGTGTACACGAAGGCGTCCGAACGGTACGAGCTGATATTCACGGTCACCACCGGACCCCGGGAGGCTGCGGCGCCCAGATCCGCGTCCGAGAGCCGGGGGAAGTCTGCGAGTCCTTCCAGGGTGCGGATCTCCGCGGTGACTTCCTCCAGTTGGGTCGTGAGCGTGACGATCCGCCTCTCGCCGTCCGGCTCGGCGGGCTCGCCGAGGGCCCTGCGGACGGCTTCGAGCCGGTCCGCGAGGCGGGGCGACCTGCGGCGGACCTCGGCGATGTCCCCGCGGGTGTCGAGGACTTGGGCCGCGAGGACGGATCTGCCCTGCTCCAGGAGGCCGAAGGCGCGTTCGGGATCTCCGGTGTTCAACGCGCATGCGGCAGCATCGGAGCAGACGCCCGGAAGACCGGCCAGGAGCCTCTCCTGGTCCTTGCGTTCGAGGCGCCGGGGGACGGTGTGTGACAGGGTGCGGATGGCGTCACTGAACGCCCCGTCGGCGGCGGCCCAGTTGGCGGCATCGGCGTACTGGGTTCCCAGTACGGTCGCGACGCTGTACCGCAGGGCCGGAGGTGCGGAGGCGGTCGCGCGCACCTCTTCCAGCGTCCTTTCGCTCTCGCGCATGAGTGAGGGATCGCGTGCCTCCCGGGCTGCGTCCCACAAACGGCCACCGAGCTGGGTCAGGAAGCGGGAGCGGAGGCCGGCTCGTACGCGCCAAGCCGCGCGCAGGTGCTCCAGGGCCTCGTCGCGCGCCTCCTCCTCCCTTTGTGCGCCGGCCCGCGGTCGCTCCGCGTACTTCGCCCACAGGGCGAGGCCGACGGTGTATTCGTAGGCGGGACGGTCGGGGTCGTCCGGGTGGGACGCCGCGAGGGCCGCTCGGCTGAGCCCGAGGACCTCGTCGGCATCGCCTCCGATCCTGTCGAGCACCCTGGCGGCGAGCTGCAACTCCTGCGCGAGCCCGGGGCGGCCCTCCGGGCTGCTTGCCACGGTCTCGCGCATGCGCGCAAGGGCGTCCCGGAGCGTGGCTGATAGCGAGGGGTCCTCGCGTCCGTCCTCGGTGCGCGCGTACTGATCGAGTGCCGCCAGCAGTCCGCCCAGGCGTTGCGCGAAGTCCGGGTGGGTCGTCGGGATCAGTGCCATCGCGCGCTGGTGGGCTTCCACGGATCTGCGCGTGTCGCCGACATCGCGGAGGAAGGTCGCCCGGTGGAGCAGGGAGGCTCCGAGGTTGCTCAGGTACAGGGACAGGTCCGGTTGGTTCGGACGGGTCCGGGATACCGCCTCGCGGTGCAGGGCGATCGCCTCGTCCAGGACGGCCAGGTCCGGGTCCGCGGCGAACCGGTGGGTGAGCGCACTGCCGAGGTTCGAGTACACCATGCCCGGGTTCGGGGCATCTGGGCGCAGGGCTTCGATCACCTCGCGCCACTGGCCGATCGCCTCGGCCAGCAGGGCCTCGTCCCCGTCCTGTTTGTACGAGGCGAGCAGCGAACTGCCCAGATTGTTCTTCCTGACCCCCAGGTTGGGATCGTCGGCCGAGGTGGCCCTCACCGCTTCGCGCCCGTGGCCGATCGCCTCGACGGCGTCAGGCTTCGACCCGAAGAGCATGAACCGGGACCGGTAGGCGTTCCCCAGAGCGGACCGGTAGCGCCCGAGGAGCTGGTCACTGGCGGCGGCGTACGCCAGGCAGCGCTCTCCGGCGGCGATGGCGTCCTCCAGAGCCGCGGCGTCTCCACGGTGCAAGTAGAGCGCCCCGGCAGCCTGGCAGAAGGTGCCGAGCACCGCGGCACGTACGTCGTCGGGGTACGTGCCGGAGTCGGAGGATCGCCGGCCCAGCGCCTGGCGGAAGCGTTTCACGGACTCGGCCAGAGCGTCCATGTCGTTGGACAGCAGGTGCAGTTGCCACAGGGCTTCGGCGAGTTCGGCCACCTCCATCGCGTGGTCCGGGTCCGCGGGGTCGGATTCGTCGGTGAGCCGGGTGAGCAGCTCCACGCTCTTGCGGAGGAGCCCGACGTCCCGGCCTTCCGCCGCCCGCAGGAGCACCTGGTACACCATGCGTCGGCGCGTCGTGCGGGGGTCTTCCGCCGAGGCCTCGTCCCACGCGTGGCGGAGGGCGGGGGGCACCAAGGCCGGAGAGCTCCTGTAGACGGGAGCCAGGAGCGTCGCGGCTGCCTGGAAGGTCGCGCCCCCGCTCTTCAGCTCGGCCAGGCAGTACAGCGCCCAGCCGAGCACCCGCAGCTCATCGAGCACCTCTTCCGGCTGACCGCCCCGGGCGAAGTGGCCCCGCAGGGTGTCGTGGAGGTCCGACCGGGCCATGGCGGTCTGCGGGGATACCAGGAAAGCCGGTTCCCGGGTGTCCAGATAATCCTGTACCTGCCGGTCCAGAAAATCCTTCGCCCCGTGGTCCGTCACTCGCCGCCGGCCAGGGTGATGCCTTCCTCCGGCGGTACGTCGGTGTGCGAGATGCGCCACCCGGATCCGTCATGGGTCACGAGCAGCCAGCCGGCCCACGGCCAGCGCAACTTCAGGTTGCCGATTTCCTGCAGGTCCCGCAGCTCCATGGACTCGGGCAGGCGCACGATCACCCGGCTCTCCGGGTCGATGATCGTGATGACGCCCTCGCGGCGCGCGTCGTCCTCGATACGGGCGCGCTGTGCGCGTGAGAGCAGGCTTCGGATCTTCGCGTAGGTCTCCTCGCCCGCCTTGGTCACCACGGCCTGGAAGAAGGGGATGAGCGCCGATGCGGCGAGCAGTTCTCCGAGGAGCTCCGGAAGGCTGCGGCGGCCGCTCTGCTGCGCGGAGGCGGGCGCCTCCCACCACTGCCGCTGCGCCTGCTCTTCAACTTGGGTCATGAACAGCATTATTGATGGCTCATCATTCAAATCAAGCCGTTTCGGGGTGAAGGCGGCAGGACGCACGATCCGAGCCGTTTTCCGATCGTCGGGTTCCGATTCGGAACGGCGTGTGGGCGGCAAGGCACGCCTCGTCCGCTCGACAGCCTCGCTCCACGGCGGTGCCCGCATGCGGCCGCAGTGGCCGGGCTTTTGAGGGCAGCACGAGTGGGAGCCGCGTCGGTACGGGGACACGTCGGAGGTGCTCAACCTGCCTCACCCCGGCAGGTAGGGCGGACGTTGCTGGTGTGGCACTCCCTGCACCGGCTTTTCCGCTGCGGCTGGGCGAGCAGCACCCGCGTCCAGTGCTACCACCGACGTCTGTTTCGCGGAACGACACGGCGGGTGTGCCCTCGCTCGCCAGGATGCGGATGTCGCTGCCCTCCCGGGGTGCGGCGATCACCATCCAGAGCATCCCGTCGTCATCCTCCAGCGACGCGGTGACGTCCCACCCGGCGGCGCGGAGGGGGGAGGCCGCACGGGAGGCCGTCTCGGCAGCGGTGACGGACAAACCCTGAGCCACCTCTCAACGACCCGCCTGTCCCGCCTGGGCCACGCCCCGCGCCGGCACCACAACGCGCGGAACCAGGCCCGGGGCGGGCGGGGCGTCGAGGGGTGTGACGCAAGAGGCGGCGGGGCGTTGATCCACTCATGAATCAGATGCTCGACATGCTGCTCGACGGAGTCACTGAACCGCGCCTGAAGCCGATCCGCGGACGAGGCTCGGGCTCTGATGATCCTTGATCTGAACACCACTCGCCGACAGCCCCGGCAGGTCGCCCGCGGCGCCGGCCGGGACGGTCAGGTCCGCAAGGCTGCCGCCCTGGACCCGGGCCGGATCGGCAGTGCGTTCGGTGGACGGGTCCGTGAGGGCTGAACCATTTCCAGCGGCGCGAGGCGGCAGCCCCGCCGTCCACCGCCCACCTCGGCATGCCCGACTTCCGCACCAGCGCCGGCCGCCTCACCATGGACCCTGACAGCGGCTGACGACCGTCCCCGCAAGCACCCCGCATTTGCCTGCACCAGTGGACTCAAACGCGAGGCGGCAGGGCCTCGACGATCTCGGCGATGCCGGCGACAGGACGGGCTTCGTGCATGAAGATCACGTCACCGGGCTTCAGGTGCTGCCACTGCTCGGGCTGCAGGGGAGCCAACCGAACGTCGGCTGTCTCTCCAGGGCCGAGCTGCTGCTCGTACTCAACCCATACCGGTCCGTGACCTCGGCGCCTTCGTCGACCGCCTGGACAAGGGCAGGGTCGACGTCCTCGGATTCTCCGGAGGCGGAGTCGTACTCACCCGACCCTTGGCCGACCCTGGCGTCGCCGCGCGCCGCCACCGGGTGATCATCGCCGAACCCGGTCCCATGGACGGCCCCACCGCACACATCACCGGGCACAAGGGCCGAGCATCCGCACGGGGCCTCGCCCCGGCCCCGACCGGACCGCGATCGGCGCACGTCCCCCGGTACGCCGTGGCATTCGGCCTCATGCGACTCGGGCCCCTCTCTCCCGACACCCGACTGATCGGACAGGCCGAAGGCGACAACGCCTTCACCGCCGCAGACCTCGGCAGCGGCACCGCATCCGCCTACTGCCCACACATCAGGCAGAGGCTGCGCCGACGCAGAACTCGTTGCCTTCCGGGTCGGCCATCAAGACATGGTGTCCGTCGAACTTCTCCAGTATGGTCCCACCCGCCTGCACCAGGCGTTCGGACTCCGACGTGATCCGCGCCCATCGCTCGTCAGAACTGCCGTGGCCTGGCACTCGTACGTCAATGTGCAGCCGGTTCTTTGCCGTCTTGGGCTCGGGGACCTTGAGGATGCAAAGGCGCGGGCCGACGCCGTCGGGATCACAGAGCCACGCGCCGTCGTCCACGCAGTCGTCCTCCGGCAGTTCGAACTGCGCGAACCACTCCTCGCGCGTCTTGAAGGGGGCGGGCGGCGGCTCGTCGACATAGCCCAGAGCCGTCTTCCAGAACACGGCAAGAACCTGCGTATCCGTACCATCCAGCGTCAGGTCGATTTTGGCTGCCATGACGGGACCGTACTGCGCACCTCTGACAGTCGGGCATGGGCACGGCCGACGGAGCCGCTGTCAGCAACGTGCCGGACGAGCCCCGGCCCGATGGATCACGACCGGAGCCAGAGCCAGAGCCGGAGCCAGAGCCAGAGCCAGAGCCGGAGCCGGATCGCGGCGAGGGTGACGGTGCCGCGGAAGACGTGGGCTCGTGTCGTATCTCGTCGCCACGGCCGGGGAATCTTGAGCCCGTTGATCGTTTGCAGGGCCAGGTCCTGGCGGGAAGCGCCCTCCCCGCAGGAGGGACGGCACGAATGCCGCCCGCCCCTCGACCCATCCGACTCGCCGGGCCGCCCGCTACCCCCACCCAGAAGCCACGGCGGGCAGTTCGGCGGCCACACGCGCGCAGGCAGCCCAGCCACGGCCGGACAGCAGCACCCGGCAGTAGCCGGCCGGCACGACGGTAGGCCCCCGGCACCCATGGCGCCGGAGGGCCTGGCAGGGCAACTCCGTTCCTGACGCATGGCGATGAGCGGCCGGCTTCGCCAGGCGGCAGGGCGGCCGTTACCTTCTCGCCAGTGAATCGTTTCTCCTACTGTCGCGACGGAATACATACCGCTCCCCCGCGGTGCCGCGACACCGGCCCGGGCGCCACCCCTTCCCCCTGGCTCCCGGGCCCCACCCCTCCGAGCAGACCACCGGCGGCCGAGTGCGTGCCAACGGCTCGGCCCCCGGAACACGGGGGCAAGGTGCTGCAGTACGCGCCGCCCCTGCCCTGTCTTCGGACGCGGCGCCGGGCCCGGGATGTCCAGGGCTCACTGCCGTGGCCCATGTCTGTCCGAGCGGCAGGAGTCGAGGCGTCTACCTCAGGTGCGGTGCCGGTGGCCGCCCGCCGTCCAGGCGGCCGCCGACACCGGTCAGTGGTGGCGGCGACCCCAGGGCTCGGTGTCGAGCGTGCGACCGCGGTCCCGCAATTCGTACTGCCGTGCATGTCCATGTCGGCCAACGGGGGCAGTGCGGGAACCCGGACAGCACCTCCCCCGGCGCAGTGGTGTTCAGCGCCTGCCGCAGTGGATTGTCCAACCAGGCCTTGCCGTCCGGGCCCCAGTCCTCGACGCCGGGGACTGCCCGTCGCCGCACCCCGCCCGCTGCGTCGATCGCACAGCGGCCGTGGCTACCGCTCCGGGTCCGGGTCCGGGTCCGGCGGCAGCGCGCCGTCACCCGGCGGCGGCTCGGCCCAGGACAGGTGCCGGCCGCCGGTACGCCAGGCACCCGCCAACACCGCCACCCCGGCCGATACCTCCAGCACCGTGCCCGCGGTGCCGTATCCGGCCCAGTCCGCCCACCAGCCGGTAACGCCGAGGACCACCCCGGCCAGGGCACTGCAGCCCACCCGGCGGCGCCTGCGCGCCATCACCTTCTGCACCAGCGCTTCTCCCTCATAGGGGACACGTGGATCACTCCGGTCCGACACCGCTCGCGGCCGGAGCCGGCCCCGGGCAGACGCCGCGGCCTGCTGACGGTGCGCGGGCACGGCCGCCTCCGAAGGCGCCTGCTGGCCGGGGGCCGCGCCAGTCGGGGTGGTCGTGGAGCGGCAGCGGGCGGCAGAGACGCGGGGGCCGTCGGGAACCGGGACGCCGGGCGGGGTGGTCAAGGCCCGCACGGTCGCGCCGGCCATGCGGGACGCGAGGTCCCCGGGCGCGCCCTGCTCCCAGTCGCCGTTGTCCATCAGGGCGGCCTTCACCTGCGCCGGGGCCGGACCGGGAGCAGCAGGGGCGGGGGCGGTCCGTGCCGCGGGAACTCCGGCCGCCGCCGCGGGTCCGGCCGCCGGGGCCACCGGTGCGGCTGCGGCCTGCTGCGCGAGGAGGGTGGCGACGGCCCGGTCGACACCGACGCCCCGGCCGTGCGCGGCCGTCAGGAATCCGGCGACGTCGACGCCTCGCCGGTCGAGGAGGGCCATCTTGGCGACCATGTCCGGCCAGGCCGGGGACGCGAGGATCGCATCGCGCACCAGGCCCTCCGGCATCGTCGTCTTGAGCAGGTCGGCGCACCGGGCGGAGCCCGCCGCGCTGATGCGGGCCTGATTGGCCTCCACCGCCTGATGGACGGTCTTGGCCATCTGTCCGAGCTGGGGCAGGGACGTGGTCAGATCGACACCGGCCCTCTGCAGCCCGGCCATCTGCCCGGCCAGGCGCGGCCAGTCCTCCCCCGCCATCAGGTCGGACAGCACCCCGCCGTCGAGCAGCGGGCGCAGTGCGTCGGCGGCCCAGTCCGGGGCGAGTTCCTCCTCGCCCTCGGCGAGTTCCTCCTCCGCGCCCGTGCGCATCTTCTGAGCGGCGCGACGTACGGCGTCGGAGATGGCCATCATCAGCCGGAAGGCCGCCGCGGAGGTCTGGGCGGCCTCGGCCATCGACTCGGCGAACGGATCGATGGCGGGCACGGCAGTGGGGTCGGGAGTGGACACGATCTCTCCTCGCGGCGGGTCAGCGGGACTTGCCCGTCCCCGGCTTCGGCGGACCGGGTGCACGGGGCGGCATACCGGTAACGGCACCGGGCACCGTCGGGCCACGGCCCACCGGCGGTGACGTCCGCGCGGTGCGCGCCGGACCCATGCGCGAGTCCGGCGCCCCGGCCACGAGCGCTGCCTCACGCAGCAGCCGGGCAGCCTCCCAGGCGGCCTTCGCCTGCGCGCGGTACTCCTGTGCCTCGTGCCACAGGCGGGAAGCCTCCACCGCCTCCACGAGCGCCACCTGAAGCGTCAGGACCACCACCGCCCCGCCGCCCCGGGCGGTACGGCGGGGCCCGCTCCAACGCGCGCGCCGACGCCCGCCAGCCCGCCCGCGCCCGGCCCCTCCAGCGCCCGCTCGCCCGACGCGCGGCCGGCCTGCTCGAACGCGCCCGCTGCCGCCGCGATCCGTGTCCGCACCTGCGCCGGCTCCGCCACCGCCCAGTCCGCCGAACCGACGGCGGGAGTGAGGCGCTCCCGTACGCGCCGCAGGGACAAGTCGTAGGCCAGGGAGCTCCCGGAGAAGCACACCGGCCTTTTACCGGCATCGGCGCGGGCGCCGGGGAGTGCGACCGCGTACCCGACATGGGCACCCTCCTCGTCGCACCGCTCCCGGACGCGAAGGCCCGCGTCCCGCGGGACGGGTGTTCGGTGACGAGGTCCTGGCCACCGCCATCCTCGACCGGCTCCTCCACCACTGCGACGTGATCTCCATCAGGGAGGCCGGACCCGGCTACCGTCTCAAGAGCCGCGTCAAGGCGGTCGAGCGGGACACAGACGTAGCCTGACAGGGCACGTCCAGTTGGCCGCCGGGGCCTGATCAGCCGTCTTCGAGCCGCTGGAAGACCGCGGAAAACTCATCGGTCTCGATCAGTCCTGCAATCACCTGACTCATGCTGTTGACGCCGGGGTCTCGGACAATCAGGCCGTCCGAGACCCAGAAGAAGCGGCCGCCCAGAGCCTCGCCGCTTTCTGCCCAGACCGCCATCAGGCGTTCGACTTCTGCGACCGTGAAGACAGTCGCGGTCCACCGGGAGCCGTCCTGGAGGTCCACGAAGACATCGACGTTGCACACCGAGTCCAAGTCCTCGTCCACGCTGGGCAGGAACGATGCCTCGAATGCCTCCGTGCGCACCCGGTACCAGGGCTCGTCCCATCCTTGTTCCACTACCTCGGTGACCGACATGGTTTGTCTCATCGTGCGAGTGTCTCTGGGGCAGGTGTCGGACTCAACCTGAATCTCCCCAGCCGGACCTGCGAACGTAACCGGCGACGTTCATCGGTACGCAGCCGGTGAGCTCAGTCGTACGCCGACATCCCCTCCTGGCCGACGCCCATCCGGCGCCACCGCCAGACCCATTCACACCGCCCATCGGGAAACCCGTTCACCTGGAAACTGCACTGCCCCAGGTCAGAACCATGACCGGTGCGCAGCTCGCTGAACACCGGCAACCGGGCCGTCTGGCGCCGGCTCTCAGGGCGGAGGATCATCCGGTGGGTACGGGCCGCCGACCGGCGGCTGCCCGGCCAAGGGCCCGGTTCGAGCGGGCCGGGGGAGGCACGCGTGAGTGCTGCGGAACAGCTGAACTGGGCAGCCCTGTTGCAGTTCGACCAAGAGCGCCGGCTGGAGAGCTGCCGGCACGACGCGGAGGCCGCCGGCCGCCGGGGGGACGGGCCGGCCCGGGCCCAGTACCTCCAGGAGGTCACCCAGCTGGACATGCTGCCCAGGCTCTGGGACTTCGGGGTTGCGCTCACCGATGAGGAGTACCAGGACGCGGGGCGCGTGCGGTCGTGGATGGCCCACGAGCAGGCGACGGCCCGTCACGAGGCACTGTCCCGGTACCCGTCGCCGCCAGGCTGGAGCCCGGACCCTCACATCCGGTACTTCTGGTCCCCGGACGGCCACCTCATGTACGTGACGACGGCCCGTGACGACGGCCGGTTCGTCGTCAACCACAGCTTCCTGACACCCGGATGGGCCGACCGGCTGCGCCGGGACATGCCGCAGCTGGCACACCTGGTGACCTTGTACGAAAGGAACCAGAAGGCGGGCCGGGGCCACGAGGGAGCCCCGGCCGGCACACCCCTCGTGGGCGTCGGCATGCCGGAGCCGCTGGGGCTGTGGCGGGCCCGCGTGGAGGACGCGCTGCGGCGCAGGGCCGCCGAGCAGACCGCGGCCGGCACCAACACACACCGCGGGACCCCGCGCTGATCACCAAGTGGATCAGCTACCAGGTCTTCAACACCGAACGCCAGGACTGGAGGGGGAACGGGCCGCCGAGCTGGAGGAGCTCGGCATCGTCTGGGATACCGCCGACGCCGCCTTCGAGACCAGCCTCGACGCCGCATGCACCTACCACCGGCTCCACGGCAGCCGGGCGGCCCCGCGGGGCGCGGGGATTCTCGACGTTCAGATCGGGCAGTGGCTCACGAACATCCGTCGGCCCGGCGGGCTCGGGATGGGCCTGGTGCGCGCCGGGCGGCGGGCCGCCGCCCTGGCCGCGATCGACAAGGACTGGAACCCGTGCCGGAGGCTGTTGGAACAGCAGCAAGCGGTGCGCCCGCGACCGCGGAGCAGGTGCGCCGGCTCCTGGTCGAGGGCGTGTCCGCCTGCCCGCACTGCCGCCCGGATGCCGCGCTCGGAGCGCTGGAGTGAGCGGCGACCCCGGCGGTACCGGTCTCCACGTCCCCCCACCCGCCGTTCCGCAGGCGCGTACGGCGACGACACCCGATCAGCCTCGGAGCCCCCGACGTCCGGCTCGCTCTGCCGTTGCCACCGATACCCCGGCCAGCACCTCGGCCACCCTCACGCGCGTCACCCGTAACCGTCCAGCACCCACCGAAGCTGTCCTAACTGACCTACCGCGAGGGGTGGTTCATCCTCCAGCTCCTTCACATCGGCACGACAACCATGGGCGGGCGGTCTCTGTGCTCTCGACCCGCCAGATCCATTTCCCCGGGTCCTGCCGTCCGCCCGCCCCGCGCATGTCTGCCCTCCGTCCTGCCCCCAAGGGCCTCGCGTGCGCGCGGTTCACCGGTTGGGATGGGTGGCAGTGACACACGAGCGGCCGAAGGAGCAGGAGCAGGCGTGCCCAGACACGAACGCGTTTCCGACACCCCGCCCCACACGCATCGCCCCACGCTGCGGGATGGCTCTCCCCTGCGCATGCCCGACGCCGCCTCCGCCGCCGCCATGCTCAACTCGCCCGAGGCCAGCGCCCATTCGCTTCAGCCCCACATGCACGCCCTCCAGCCTGCGGCGGGAAACGGCGCCCTGGCCAAGGCCCTCGCCGGCCGCCGCAACGCCTCCGTGCGTACCTCCGCGGCACGCGGCGCGCGCACTGGTACGCCCGTCCAGCGGGCGGACACCGGCACCACGGACGCTGGTCCGTCCGACGACATCACCTACCGGCTCCAGCTCCAGGTCAAGAAGGAGCGCCGGATGCGCGAACCCGAGTTCTGGGACGGTGACAACGTCGGCCACGCCTGGGTTGTCCTCTACACCGAGTCCGGCGGCTCCACCTCGTACAAGTCCTACGGCTTCTTCCCGGCCGCGCCTCTCAACGGGCGCCGCGAGATCATGGCGACGGTGCCCGGCGTCGTGAAGCGGAACTGGGACCTGCCCGAAGGTGCCTCCTCCGTGTTCGAAACGGCTCTGACGCAGGAGCAGGTTCTCAAGTTCAAGGAGTACGTCGACCAGCACGACGCCGACGACTACAACCTCGCCCGCTACAACTGTGCCTCCTTCGCCCGCGGCGCGTTCAAGGCCGCCACCGGCAAGAGCGCCCCGGGCCTCGGCCTCCCGCTCTTGGAGAACCCCAATCTCCTCCAGGACGCCATCAAGCGGTCCAACGAGAAGCAGGGCAAGCCACGGGCGGGCGAGCCGATCACGGACGCGTACGCGGGCGACGCCAGCCCCACCAGGGCGGAACGCCTTCAGCAGCAGGCCGACCACCCATCCAACGCGGGCAGCGACTCCGACGATTCCGCCCCGCGCGGCAGGGCCGCCGTGCCCGCGCTACGGCCCGCCTCAGAGCGCTTCCCCCTCGATTGAGCCTGGCGGCCGTCACACCGATCAGCACTTGCGTACACCGGGCATACCGCGGGCGGTCGACGCCGATTACGTCCTGGCGACCGCCGCCGACCCCGCCCACATCATCCGGACTGCCTTGGCCAACGGATTCGCCACCGAAGGCGACGCGAGGGTCCGCGCCGCCCTGATCCTGGCCACCGCCGAGATCACCCGTGCCCACCCGCACCCGCACCCGCCGACTGTCACATGGCTGCGCGAGCGGTGGCGCGACCGGACGGAGGCTCCCGAAGCCCGCCTGTCGGCGGCGGTCGGCCGGCTCTGCCTCACCGACCAACCCGCACCCGAGGAACTCCGCCTGGCGGCTCCGAATGGATGGCCCACTCGAACCGGCGAGGAATGGCCACATGTTTGGGCCGCCTGGATCCTAGGGTCGAAGGTGACCATCGTGGCGCACCCCAGCGCCCACCTCCCGGCCCTCGGAGAAGCCCCTCATGCAAGCCATCACTGTCCAGGACCGCGAGGCCGGTGCCAGCGGGCTCGTCCTCGCCGAGCTGCCCCATCCGCACGCCGCGGAGAACGACGTCATCGTGAAGGTCCACGCGGCCGGCTTCACACCGGGCGAGCTGGACTGGCCCGGCACCTGGACCGACCGGGCCGGACGCGACCGGACCCCGAGCGTGCCCGGCCACGAACTGTCCGGCGTCGTCACCGAACTCGGCTACGGCACCACCGGCCTGACCATCGGTCAGCGCGTGTACGGCCTGACCGACTGGGCCCGCAACGGCACCCTGGCCCAGTACACCGCAGTCGAGGCCCGCAACCTCGCCCCCCTCCCCGCCGATGTCGACCACGTCACGGCCGCCGCGCTGCCGATCTCCGGACTCACCGCCTGGCAGGCCCTGTTCGACCACGCCCACCTCCACACCGGGCAGAGCGTCGTCATCCACGGTGCCGCAGGCGGCGTCGGCTCGATCGCCGTGCAGCTGGCCCGCGCGGCTGGCGCGCGGGTGATCGGCACCGGACGAGCCGACGACCGCGCCACTGCGCTGGGGCTGGGCGCCCACTCCTTCGTCGACCTCCAGGCCGAGAAGCTGGAGGACATCGGCGACGTCGACGTGGTGTTCGACGTGATCGGCGGCGAAGTCCTCGAACGCTCCACCGCTCTGGTCCGCCCCGGCGGCACCCTGGTCACCATCGCCGAGCCCGTCACCGTCCATCCGCGCGACGCACGCGCTGTCTTCTTCGTCGTCGAACCCGACCGCGTCCGCCTGAGCGACCTTGCCCAACGGGTACGCGACGGACGTCTCAAGCCGATCATTGGCGACGTGCGGCCGCTCGAAGAGGCGGTCGCCGCCTTCACACCGCACAAGCGGACTCCCGGCAAGACGGTCATCCTCGTCGCCGAGGACTGAGCTGGCCGGGCCGCAGAGCCGCGTCAGCTCGGCGGCCGCCCGGCACCGGGACGGGACGGGACGGTGGCACCGGACGGTGTGCACCAGGTCTGCCCGTGCGATCCAGAAACCGTTCGCCGAGCGGACCATACGCAGCGCCTGGCTCATCGCGGCCAGCCGTATGGCAGGCGGGAGGTCGCGGTATGTCCGCAGGTATGGGTGCTGCGCGGTAAGCGCTCTCAAGGGTGCTTCAAAAGGCCCGTCTCGGGCAGGCCGGAGTGGCGCTTGACCTGCGGTTTCACTGCGCCAGGGCGAGGTTGTGCAGCGGGGCGAGCTGGCGCATCGCAAGGTTCGTGCGGTGGTACGGGGCCACCAGCGGTACTCGGTCCGTCAGCGGCAGGCACCATGGCACCCTTTCACTTGCCGTTCAACCTCCGATGCCCGACGGGACAGGTTCGATCCCGGTGGCGAGGGTTACTTGGGCGGTCCATGACCAAGGCTCCAGGGGCGGATCCCAGGTCACCTCTACATCGGTGTCGTGGACGTCGCGTGCGAGTTCCACCACCATGGCTGCCGCAGCGACCCGCGCGTCTTGCGGGGCGGTGTTGATCGGAATGTCCAGGCGCCCGCAGAGCATTCCGCCTTCCACGGGTTGGATCATGAAGCGCCAGCCCTCCGGCGTCGCCAGGAGGACGATCCCCTTCGGAATCCCCCAGACGTGCCGCTTCTTCTTCTCCTTCTTGCGTCTCACCATGCCGCTATCCAACATCGCGGGGATCCTGGCGATGAACGGGGGTAGCGGGGCCGCTGCCGCGGCGCGGTTTGGTGCCTGTCTTGTGGCCGCGGATCGTCACCCTCGGTCACCGTGGGGGTGGGTGTCTGCCAGGGCGTGTCATGGCGCCGCCTCTATCAACGCAGGTCGGAGGAAGTTCTGGGCGGTGACCCGATGAAGGATCCTGTGCGCCGTACACGGGCCGGCAGGGCGTTGAGGCCCGAATACCAGAGTGCGCCACCCGGTTGGCCACGCCGCTGGATGTCGGACTGCCGTTGGGCCGGCCGGGCATTGCGCCACTCCGATGGGCGTGGCCGGGATGCCGGCATCCGCTCCACGCGGGACGCTGGCTGAAGGCCGGAGTTCTCGCTCGTCGGTGCCGGCGACGTCGACACACGGGAGTCGGGTACCCATGGGCTGGTGCAGAGGACGTTTGCTTGGTGCCCTGGTCCTGGTCGGTGCCCTGGCGGTGTCGGCATGCGAGTCGCACGGCGGCATCGCGGTGTCGAGCGGCAGCGACAGTGCCGCTCTCGACCCCCCGACCACGGCCAAGGTCAAACAGATCGTCCGCCGGTTCCAGGATACGAACCGCACCCCTGGGGTCCTGGTCGGCATCTGGAGCCCCAAGGGGACCCTCGTCAGTGCCACCGGCGTCGCCGACCTCACGACCGGGGCGCCCCTCCGCGCCGACATGCAGTTCAAGATCGCGAGCCAGACCAAGACGTTCACGGCCAATCTCGTCCTGCAGCTGGTGGGAGAGGGAAAGGTCGCCCTCGACGACCACGTCTCCAAGTGGGTGGCGGGCGTACCCAACGGGGACCGGATCACGATCCGGCAGCTCCTCAACCACACCAGCGGCCTCGCGGACGGTTTCACCTCGCCCACGGTCCAGGGGAAGATCCCCACCGGCTGCACCGTCGCGGAGCTCTTGGCCGCGGAGGCGAAGTTCCCGCCCGTCGCGCCTCCCGGCGCCAAGTGGTCGTACAGCAACTACGGCTACAACCTGCTCGGCCGAGTGGTGGAGCTGGCCGGTGGCCAGGACCTGAGTACCGCGGTCCAGCAGCGCATCGCCCGACCGCTCGGACTGCATCGCACCCTGCTCCCGACGTCGGGCAACGGTCTCAGCAAACCCTTCACCCATGGGTACGGGCTGGGCGATCTGAGCCCGACCCAGGCACCCACCGCTGCCGATGACGCGACTGCCATTCCGGCTTCCTGCCTCTGGGCGCACGGGGCGATGGTCTCGACGCTTGCGGACATGCGGCGCTGGTCCCGCGCCCTGGCGACCGGTGAGCTGCTGAAGCCGGAGGTCTGGGCCGAGGCGACCAAGAACCTCATCCCCTTCGTCTTCGCGGGGAACTACAACGGACCCGGCAAGTGGCGGTACGGACTGGGATTCGTCGAATCCGGCGGGTTCATCGGCGGAGAAGGCAGTTTCGCCGGCTACGAATCCACCACCATGTACTCGCCCACGCTCGACACGGCGATCGAGGTGGTGTCCACCAAGAACCCCAACGCCATCACGCCACCTCCGATGTTCCAGGCCCTCGCCATGGCGGTCTACGGCACTCATCTCGGCTTCGGCCTCACACCGGAACAGGCGCTCACACCCGCGTTCACAGGAGCGGCGGGATAGCCCGACACCCCAGCCAAGGGAGCAACCCCGGCTGAGGGCGACCGTCACCAGCACAGACGGCGCAGCGAGGGCCCGGGCGCCGCGGGCCCGTGGGGCGGCGCGGCGCTGCAACGCCTCGAACGACAGCCGGCCCGCCTCGGTGTCCCGGACGACGAGTTCGCCGTCGAGGACCAGGCCGTGCGGCAGCTGCGCCTCGGCGGCCGCCACCAGGTCCGGCCACCAGGTCCGGCCACCGGTCCTGGGCCAGCGCCCCGCGGCGGGTCTGCACCAGCACCGCGCCGCCGGGGCCGGCCGCGGTGAACAGCAGCGCACGGTGACCGTCCAGCTTCTGTTGTGCGTTGTTGGACGGTCCGCGTGGGCTCGGCGGCCTGCCCGTCTATGCGTGCGTGGCGCCCCGATTGCGCGTCGGGTCGAGGGAGTCGACGTCCTCCATGAAAGAGAGCATCCGGGCGTTGACCACGTCCGGGTGGTCGATCTGCGGGCCGTGACCGGTGGCGGTGATGATCTCGGCGCGAGCCCCGGGTATCAGGCGCGGTACGCGCTCCAGCTGCCGCTTCGGGTGTACGAGGAGGCTGTGCTTGCCCATGATCAAGTACAGCGGGGTCCGGATGGACCGCAGCGCGTCCTCGGCGAGGGGCAGCGGTGCGGGGCGGCGGATTCGGTATGCGCGGGCGCCGAGTTGGATCCACTTGCGCATCTCGGGAACGGCGATCACCGGCTGATCCAGCCACTTGGCGAGCCGGGGGCGCAAGGCCTTGGGGGCGAAGGTGGCGAACAGGCTCACGAAGACCCAGGCGAAGAAGCGCAGGCCGACCTTCTCCAGGCCTCCGGGGTCGAGGGCGGTGACCGAGGCGAGCCGTCCGGGGCGCCGGTGGGCCTGGTTGAGGACGAGCCAGCCGCCGTAGGAGGAGCCGACGAGGTGGACCTCGTCGAGGCCGAGCGCGTCGAGGGCTTCGTCCATCCACTGGGCGGCACGCTCGGGCTGCCACATGGGCTCGCGGTGGATGCTGCGGTTGGCGTCGCCCGGGGTGTCGAGGGCGTAGACCGGGCGGTCGAGGCTGAGCCCGGGGGTGTTGGGGTACCACATGGCGGAGCTGTAGCCGGCGCCGTGGATCAGGACGATCGGCGTCCGGGACTCGGCCGCGGGGTCCGCCGGCCCGTACCGGTAGACATGAGTGGTGCCGAAACTCGTCTCCACGTCCGCCTCGGAGCGGATGGGCGCTCCCATCGCGTAGAGCACGTCCGCGGCGGCGAAGTAGCGGTCGCGGAGCTGGTCGTTGACGTAGCGGCCAACATCGCGGCGCGCACGGGTCGTGAGTTCGGGCACGGGGCACCTCCAGGAAGATCCATTCTTCGTGATACGAACGTACCACATTGTTTGGTACGGCGGTATTATGAAGCGATCCGGGCAGGCCGGACGCGAACTCACCACCGACAGCCGGAGACGCCGCACATGCCCAAGCACGTGGACCACGAGGAACGGCGCGTCCAGATCGCCGACGCCCTGATCCAGGCCGCCGGACGGCGCGGACTGCACGCCGTCGGTATGCGCGACGTCGCGGCCGAGGCAGGCGTGTCACTACGGCTCGTCCAGTACTACTTCGAGACCAAGGAGAAACTGCTCTTCTATGGCCTCAAGCACCTCACCGACCGCTTCACCGCGCGTGTGGGCGCACGTCTGACCGCCACCGGACCGGACCCGGGTCCGCGCGCCACGATCGAGGCGCTACTGCTGGCCTCGCTGCCGACCGACGAAGAGAGCCGCACGTTCCACCTGCTGTACAGCTCCTACGCCATCCTGTCCGTGACTGACGAGGCGCTGGCCGCCCAGCCCTTCATCGACAACCCCGACGCCGCCGAGAACGCCCTGACCGCACTGCTCCAGCAGGCCCAGGAGACCGCCTTGGCCGATCCAGCCGTTGACGCGCGAACAGAGGCGATCAGTCTGCTCGCCATGACCGCGACCATGGGAACCAGCATCCTCGTCGGCCAGCGGACACCGCATTCCGCCATCGCGGTACTCGACCACCACCTCAACCGGATCTTCACCAACAGCCCCACCAGGTCACCCGCATGACCTCGGCAGTCACACCCAAGCACCCAGCGGACAGCCCTGAAACCCCGTCCATGACTTCTGCTCGTACGCCACCCCCGCCCGCAAAGCGGCCGGGCCGGCACGGCTTCCGCGGCCTGCGCCCACATTGGCCCCACCGGCGGTCTGAGCGTCACAGGGTCTCCCTCACGGCATGCCTACCCCTCCTCCAGGATCCGCCGAACCAGCCGGAGGCGGCTCCGCAGTACGGCCGTCGCGCCATCCGTCCCAGGCGCAGCGCGGCCGTCATAAGCACCCGACGGGCCTCCGGTCAGCGCGCGGCTCTGTGCCGATCGGTGCGGCGGGCGAACGCACGGTCGGTGCGGAGACGGTGGTAGACCATCTCCGGCCGGTCGCCCGCGGCAAGCGCGGCCTGCCGCAAGGCCACGCCCGGTCGGAGGTGGGCGAAGAACGCATCCCACTCGTCGGCGCTGGGCGTCGTGTCCGGGGTGCGGGGGCGGGGGCGGGTGTGGTGGGCGGTGTCATGGCTGCGGCGAACGCGGGATCGCGATTGCGGCGCTGGTAGATGACCGCGGTGGTGATCCCGGCCTCGGCCGCGGCCGCCGTGACCGACAGGCCGGCTTCCAGGTGGCCGAGGAGGACGCGGCGTCGCTCGGGGGTGAAGCGGGGTGCGCGCGCCGGGGCCGGGTGGCCGGAGGCGGGGTTCCCGGCCGCGTCGCAGGCCCGCGCGAACGCCGGGTCCTCGCGCCGCCAGCCACTGGCCCTGCCCGTCCCGTCGAAAAGGATCTGCGCGGCAAGACTGGGCGTGCAGCCCAGAGCGAGGAGCCGTAGGTACTCAGCGCGCTTGATGATCCCGGTGGCGCCGAGTTCCTCGGGATGGGTTCCCGCCAGGAGCAGGGCGAGCGTGTGTCCGTGCGGGCCGCGGTGAACACCTGCCGCACCCCCAGGCCCGCAGCCTGGGCGGCCCGCAGACGGCGCAGCGCCTGCGACGGCCACTCGACCACTGCCCCGGAACTTCACCGCACCCACGCACTGGTCCGCCAGTTCGCAGCCATGCACGACAACCGCGACGCCACACCGCTGCCGGCCTGGCTCGATCACCTCACCAACAGCGGACTTCCGCCCCTCGCCGGCATCGCCACCGCCCTACGCGAAGACCGCCACGCGGTTGCCCAGGGGACCACCAGCCACTGGCAGTACGGGACAAACATGCGATCCGAAGTCCACCGTGTGTAGTTCATTCACCCGATCATGCGCTGCCCCGCTGACACCCTCGCAGCCGCGTCAGGTCCTCAGCCGGAAGTCGGGGGTGGGTCGCGATGGTGCGGCGCACCATGTGGTCGGGGTCGGCTGATGGGCGGCCACCGGCCAGGATCATGATGCGGGTCCCGCCGTGGCGGTAGCGGAGATCGGTGATGGCGACCAGGCGGCCGCCGTTGACGACCCGGTCCCCGGCGCGGAGTTCGGTGGGCAGCACGTCCACCGGCACCCTTCCCGCACGGATCCATACCCCTTCCCGGTCCGCTTCCGTAGCGGGGGGCGGTCGGCCGCGGTGCGGTGGGGGCGGGCGATCCACTGGAAACCGGCCGCATCCTTAAGGCGCAGCACGAGCGGTGAGGGGTAACGGGCGACGACCGTGCCGTGGGTCTGGCGGTCGCGGTCGAGCAGCTGCTGGCCGACCGCGTACCGGCTGGAGGGCGCCGGTGGCCGGCCCGCGCACAGCGCTTCATCAGGCAGCAGGTCCGTGCGCAGCCGCTGCTATCACACCAGGTGGCGAAACATTCCACCGTGGTCGACAGCCCGGTCGGCGCTCACTTCGGCCACCGACAGCACCTGGCCGACCATGCGGCCCGCCCATGCACAAGCCATGTCGCCCATCACCTGACCGAGCCGCGATGCGGTCCGGTCAGGGCAAAGGCTCATGCCAGTACGCGTGCCACCCGGACAGGACGTCGTCGCGCGAGACCGGCTTGTTGACGATCTCCTCGGCTCCGGCCGTCATCGCCTTCGCCGCCGTCTCGCGGTCATCAACCGGAAGAAGCACGATGCGCCGGGCGTTGTCTTCGTGCTCCTCGATCTTCGTCAAGGCGGCCAGAGCCTCCTCCTTTGTGACGTCCAGAAGGACCAGGTTCACCGGCGGGTTCGCGCCCCTGGAAGCGGTCCCCACTGCCTCGGCGCTCTCAACGATCGTCACCTCGCGTCCCTCCTCGCTGAGGAAGTGGGACAGCTGCTTGCTCACGAATGCGGAATCGGCAGTGACCAGGATGCGGTGCGGGGTGCCGTCCGCCTTCGGCTTGACGACGCCGCTCGACAGGCGGATACCAGTCCTCGCTCTCATGCTGAACTCCTCTTAGCAGCCCGATACACGCAGGCATTGACCACAAACGTGTGGTGACGATCACGCCCTGTTTCAACCCGCCAGGCGTCGCCCCTGGTGAGCACCCCGACACCCCACTCCCGCACCGACCGCGTCCCCATGTGCCCCGCACCACGACACGGCGATCAGGCCCCCGACCCGGTCCGCGCACGCCCAGACGCCCCGCCGTCCACGCCGGGAGGAGCCCCCGCCGTCACCGCGTACACCCCCGCGCCCCTGGCCTGTGCGATCCGCATCGGGGACGGCGGCCTCCGCCGACGGCGGTGTCGCCGGGAGTGACGCCAGCTGTGCGGGGCCGGAATGACCTGCTGGCCGTCGCCGAGACGGCAAACGCGCTCCCCTGCATCCACCGCCGACACGACCCGTCTCACCAGGCCAAGAAGAAGCCGCCCCGCTGCGACGCGCTGAGATCGCCGAACAGCACCAGAGGTGAACGGAGCTGGCTGACTACTGCGGGCGGACCGGTGCGGCCTGCGCGGTGGTCCTACGTGTGCGGCCCCATGAGGATATGGATCAGTCGAGCTGATCCTCAGACGAGTCATCGGCGTGGGGGGCGGGAGACCTGGACGAGGTTCACGCATGCCACGTCCGCCCCTCCGGCGTCCGGGCAGGCCGGGAACCGCCGCGACTGCCCGACCTACCCGATTCTGGGCGCCGGCCCGCACGACCCGTACCCCGGTGTTGCGACGTCGGCGGATCCGCAGACGCCGACCGTGAGGTTGCCCAAGCGCGCCAATCGGCGCACCGGGTCCAGGCCGGCCGCGGGGTTGGCAGAAGCGTCTGTCCACCCTCGGTCCCTCAGTTCTCCAGGAAGCGCTGACGCCACCACCCACACGCGCCCCACGGGCTTGCCAGCGTGAGGTGAGGGCTGAGGGGGACAGTCCGGCGGTCGAATGCGGCATCGAGCCTGCCGACGAGCCGGCCAAGGTCCTCCCGAGCCCCGCGGGGAAGCCACCGCAGCACGTCCTCCAGGCGGTCTCGCGCCACCAGGGGATCACAGCACTCGCAGCCCATCACCGGATCCGGCAGCACACGCCCTGGCTGATTGACATACCACCGGCACTCGGCCAGGGCAGCAGCCACCGCCCCCGGCCACAGTCGGTCCTCTTCCAACTTCCGGATCGCCACACGGGTCGCCGCAGACACACCACCGATCCGGCGAACCGGGATACCTCTTCTGGGCCGCCAACGCTTCGCGCGCAGCCCCCTCGGACGCCTACGCGGCATCGGCCTTTCGGATCAACATGCCGTCATCCTGCCACGGAGCCAGCTGCCTTGGCACGTGATCAACGAGAGCCGGAGACTGGACGTGCGCCGCCCGGCGGAGCGGCCGGCGCATCATCCATCCGGGGGGAGGGAGCAGCGGTCCCGTCAGAGCCGGCCCGGGGGCTGGCTGCGCGACGGTGGCCGTGTGTGCCGCCGGTCCCTTTGCCCTGCCCCTTGCCGCGCTCCTCGCGCCTCCGGATGCGTCACCCGTCCACCCCGCCCCTACCGGGCCCGCCGCAGGGCGACATCGGATGGGGCCACCACGCCTACCAGGCAGTGGCCGTCGATCACTGGGAGGCGGCGGGCTTTGTACGCGGTCAAGGTGCACAGGCTCTCCGCGGCCTCGTCGTCCGCGCCGATGGTGACCGCCTCACCCGGAGCCAGCCCGCCGGCCTTCACCTGCGCGGAATGCTTTGCCCGCGCCGAGGACCTACGCCGGGGCTCAGTGCCTGGTAGACGCCGCGAGATACCCGTCGTCGGCCAGTGGCGCCTTCACGACGCCCACCGCGCGCCAGATCGAATCCTCCACCTGCGTCTCCTCCCACCACAGAGGTGCGTGACCATCCGGGATGGCACCTCCTTCGGCACCGTTCTCCGGTGGCGAGCGGTCGCTGTCCCGCCTGAGCGGAAGAGAGCCGTTCGTTTGATGGACCGCTGTCACGGCCAGCAGTCCTCAGGGGGCAAGGACTCGCCAGGAGTGCCGCGGGTTCCGAGTGATCGGCACCATGGGCATGCATGGAGGTCGCTCGCCGGGCGAGGGAGGGGCAGGGAGAAACCCGCCCTGTATTCGTCCAGAAGTACCGGTACCGAGCTCATCTTCGTTCGAGGCGGCCCAGTTTCGCCGGACTCCCCCGCTTCAGCCAGGCGGCCTGTCACCTGCATCAGCGCCGCCCTCATCGCACACACCACTCGTGTTGTCGCCGACCGGAGTCCGCGAACGGCTGGGCACCTCCAGGGGGCCATCCTCACGCGGCCCTTCTCGCGGGGTGTGTCCAGATGATCCGAAAGATCCAGAACTCTTTGTCGGACGCGTCCGGAGACACGTCCCTTCGGGCTGGCCTACGGGGACGCTTCAAAGGCAGGTGACGGCCGGCCGTCGATGGGTGTGGATGGCCCACGCGGTATTGCTGCGATGATAATGCTTTCAGGTTAGACACTTCTCGCCATTTCCTCAAGATTGACGCGAGATAGGCTGGCCGGAAATTGGACAGCCTCCGCCTTTTGGTATGACATGTTGGGCAACCAGAAGCCATCGATGTACGATTTGCCGGGGTTTTTGACGCCTGGCAAGAATTGCCGGGGTTTTTGCACGCGCGGAAATTATTGCCGGGGTTTTCAGCGATATTGACTTCCCTGCGAAGGAGGAGATCTTGATCATAATGACCGGCCGGGCGACCTCTTGCCGAGTGAAATCGGATGACGCCCCGCCGCGCTCACCTGGCTTTGCGGGCCATGCTTCGCGAGGGCTATTGAACCGGGGCGGCAGACAGTTGACGCTCCATTACCCAAACAGTCAGCGGCTCCGACGCGAGCTGGACCGGCACGCGCGTCGCCAGCGTCTCGCACCCGGGGACGGTCTCCACGCAACGCCGTCGCTCCGGCGAGGCCCACCTGCAGAGGTGAGGCGAGCCGTCAGAGCTGCAGTCGTTCAGCGAGCGGGAGCAGCCGCCAGCAATAGGGCGCGTCGTGCGGGAAGGCAGGTGCCGGCCGGCACGGCTCAGGGACGACCCCGAGCGACTTCGCGCCCAGGCCGGAGACTCCGAGCATGTCCGCCGGGTGAACCGGCGCCGCGGCTTCTTGACGAGACAGCCGGGTGGCGGCGTCCACATGGAGGGACAGGACGCGCTCGAAGCGTTGCTGGCGCCTCAGTTCAAGGGCGTCCACATGCCACAGACGGCCAGTCCCCGAGGACATGCAAGCGGTCAAACCTGTGGCCAGCACGGCAGAGATGAGCAAGATCCACAGGAGGATACCTCCCACAGCTGGTCCTTTCGAAGGTCGCGGTTCCGAGGGACGTGCAGGGCAGCTGCCCTCGCGATCCCTCGGCATAACGCAGCGGCATATGCAGGGTTGCGGCCTGTCCTCCCATTGCAGCCATGCGCAGCAACCGGCCGGGTTCGGCATCTCGACCTATCTACCGACGATCAGGCAGCTGCGGCGAGCGACCGAACAGGGCTCGCGGGCGGCTCGGCGGCCGCAGACGGAGCGCGTACGGAGCACATACGGAGCGCACACAGAGGATCTGCGCGCCGCCCCGAAGCCGGGGAAGTGAGATCGGCGGAACCGACCGTGAGGGCTCAACGGGGAGAGGAAGACGTGCACCGTCGTCTGCGGCAAGAGCAGCCTCCCGCGGGCCGCCGGACGGGGTGCAGCGGTGAGGGCCCGCCGCGTTGGCACCCGCATCGGGCCGCAGTCATCGTCGCCTTGAGTTGCGGGACGGCAGGAAAACGCGCGGCTGAGCCGCATCTCGCTCTGTTTTCAGAACCGATCAGACGGGGTCAAAACCTATTCATGAACCACCATCACCCGGTTGGCGCATACCGGACCAACATCGACAGCGTTTATGGAATATGACAACAGCAAAGCTCCCCGTCTTCTTCGGCAGGACCGCAGAGGAAGACGGACAGGGAGGCCGTCCTCACTCCGGAACCGTCCGGATCGGGAAGTGGCTTTTCAATCCAAGCTCAGCCGACGGTGGCGATACCCGCCATGCGACGCTGGAACACGGGACTGTGGAAATCGATCTGAGCTACTCGTCCTCGGTCTTTGAGGACTTCCTCCACGCGATGAGCATGATCCAGGTCGAGTTCGGCAGGCAGCTGGGGACCACCGCGACGAGCGCAACAACCGTTGGCGGCTCGGATGGCTGCTCCCGTGTATGAGTCGTACGGGTACCCGGACCACCACGGCCTCCACCCCCAGCCGGAGATCTCCGCGTTCTGGGGCCTGCCAGAGCATGGACAGCATCCCTCCCCCAGGGACACTTTCGGCGGGCCCGGCGAGGCGCATCCGCCGTGGGATCCGGCGGAGGAACTCGCCGGCCTGCTCCAAGAGAGCGCCGCACCCGGTCAGACGGAGGCCTTCACCCGAGACGGCTTCGACGGCATGGGTGACACGGCCGGCACCATCGGCCTCGTCACGCGGCTGAAACACGCCTCTACCGAACCTGCGCCCGCACAGTCCTCAGGCGGTCACCGCCGTGGCCCGTCCAGAACGCCGGTAGTGACCCTGCTGGAAACGGGCAGTCTGTTCACGGCCGCACTGGTCGGCACCATCGCCGCCGTCGTGAGCATCCTCAGTGGGCTCGCCATCTGCGACACATTGCGCCACAGTGCCGCACCCCACACGGCCCGCGCGGTGGTGAGCTGGTGGCCCCTACTGATCTACGGCCCCTGGATGGTTGCCTCTCTGTCGATCCTCAGATCGGCCCTGCACCAGCGCCGGGCGCTCCATTCCTGGTCCATCGTTCTGCTGTTCTCCACCCTGGCGACGCTTCTCTGCGTGGCTCAGGCGCCCCGAACGATCGCCGCCGGGGCGGCTTCCGCTCTTCCGGCCATCGCGGCACTGGCCTGTTTTCAACAACTGGTCCGCCAGATCACCCTCACGCGACCACCGCGCCAAACCGCTCCCCGGCATCGAAACCCGCCCCTCGCTGCGCCCCCGCAGCTCAGGCGAACCACCGCGGCGGGACAGAGCCCGGTCCGAGTTCCCCCCGGCTACCCCGCGGCAGACAGCAGGGGCGTACGCTCCGCGCCGCACAGTCACGGATTCGGGTACGGCGCATGAGAGTCGAGCACCCCATGGGCAGCGACCGCGAAGAGCGAAGGCGGTGACAGCCGCTGACTCCTTGGCCAACTCGGTCCTTCCCACGCGTCAAAGGGGTGCTCGCCTGCACCTTTGAAACGAAGATCCAAACCGATAGTCACGGGCCGTACGCAGACTCAGTCCGACGGTCTACCCACCATCGTCCCACGCGAGGCGGGCCCTTGGAATCCGCCCAACGGGCGGCGGCCCGGACCTCACCCGCAGCGCCCGGTCACTGCGACGCACCCGAGTGAGGTGCCGTGGGGATGGGTCATGCCTCACGCGGCCAACGGGCAGCGCCATCGGCTTCTTTGGCGTGCCTGCTGCTCAGTTGGCCAGCGCCGCGACGACCAGGACCCTGTGCGCAGAGAGTGCGCAGAGAGCGTGCGCACCTGCCAGAGGGCCACGACCCGCTACACCGCATACACAACGCGCTCCGGCGCCTCACCACGTCTACCAAGAGAGGTCAGCAACATGGCGTACGAATTGGCTTACGTCGAGCGAATCCAGCACAAGCGGCGCCAGGATGCCGCCTACCAGGCCGGCAAAGACGCCGTCACCAACCTTCAGGCAGCCCTCGCGCGGGCAGAGCTCACCCTTCCCTCCCTCAGCAACGACGGGCCGGTGGGCAGCCACGGCTTCGTCCGGCTCGGAGGGTGCAACGCAGACTTCGCCAACCGGCTCGCCGAAGTCATCGCCGCAGGTGCCGAGGCACTGCAGCACCAGCGCTGACATCCGCGCCCATGTGGTCACCGGGCGCCGTAGACGACGCCCGGTGACCACCGAGCCGACCTGCACCCTTCGACGGGCCACCGCCAACCCTGCACGAGCCCGTCAGGCGAAGGAGAACCAGTTGACGTTGACGAAGTCGGCGGACTGGCCGCTGTCGAAGGTCAGATAGACGTCATGGGTTCCGGTGGTGCGGCCGATGTCCGCGGGGACGGTGCGCCATGCCTGCCAGCCGCCGGTGTTGGCGACGGCGAAGCCGCCGACCGGGGTGGCCGTGGGGCTGCCGAGGCGGACCTGGACCAGGCCGCTGACTCCGCCGGCGGCCCCCGAAGCGACGCGGGCGTCGAAGCGGGTGGCGCCGGTGGCGCCGAAGTCGACGGCCGAAAACTTCAGCCAGTCGCCGTTGGACAGATGGCCGACGTCGGAGCCGCCGCCGCCGTCGGAGCAGGCCTCGACCTGTGCTCCGGACTGGGCGTTGAATGCCTCGGCCTGGATGGTGGTGAAGGCGCTGACCCCGCCGCCCGGGGCGGTGGCGGTCGGCGTCGGGGTCGGTGTGCCGCCGCCGGCCACACCACCGACCGTGATGGTCCAGCGGCCGGGGCTGCCGGACTGCACCTTGCCCTCGAAGTCGACTCCGGCCGGGTGCACGTCGTCGTACGGGAAGGCGTACCCGAGATGGTCGGGGGTGGTGTCGTGCAGGATGCGGGCGTAGTGGTTGGTGCGCGGCCGGGTGTAGAAGGCGGCGGGGTTCTCGGCGGTCGGCTGGTGGGGGTTGTCCAGCAGGGTGGTGCGGTTGAAGGCGGCGGCGAGCCGTGCGCTGAGATTGCCCATCAGGTCGTTGCCCGTGGTGAAGGGCGCGTCGCTGCAGGAGAAGATCGAAAGGGTGGACGGCTTGGCGAAGTTGCCGACTCCGGGGAAAGCGAGGACGTCGCCGTTCACCCGGCCGGTGACGGTTCCCCAGGTGAACTGGGTGTCGATGCGCAGGTCGGTGGAGCGGTACTTGTTCCACACCTCCTCGACGTAGCCGTCGAAGTAGCCGCGGAACAGGCCGCTGTTGCCGCGGATCGCCAGATTGGGACTGAGTACGCGCAGGTCGCGGCCGCCCCCGGTGACGACCAGCCGGCTCCAGTCGCTGCCGTCGGCGGCTGACTGGGCCCGCAGCGCGGCGGCGACCCGGGACAGTCCGTCGGCGGGTAGCCCGCGTACCGTCTGGGTGCCCTGCCCGGTCTCCAGTTCGAAGGCGATCGGCAGCGAGACCATGTCGACGAACGTGATGTTGGCGTACAACTGGTCGCTGTTGAAGGTGAATTCGCAGAAGTCGTGCGGGACGTTCGCGTTCGGGTCGGTGGGATTGCTCACCGACGGCAGGGCCAGACCGCCACCGCGGTTCACCAGGAAGGTGAGCTTCGTGCCGACGGAGAAGTAGATGCGGCCGCTGTCCAGGCGCGGCAGCACCACCCTCCGCGCCCCGGCGCCGGGCGCTTTGAGGGGGATGGCACAGTCGACCCCGAGCGGGGTCTGATCGTTGGCCGGGGCCGGCGGGTGGTACAGGCTGGAGCCGTTGGCCTGGATGAAGGCCCAGGTGCCGCCGGCCGCGGGGTCACGGCCGAGCACATAGGCGTACACCGTGCTGTTGCCGGTGGTGTTCACCAGGTCCAGGGGGAGCGTGGGGGTGGTGGACGCGTTGGCGCTCACCTCAAGCCAGGCAGCCGCGGCGGGCACGGCCAGGGCCAGGCCCGCTGTCACGGCGAGGAGTTTTCTACGGGGCATGGTGCGCTGGTGGCGAGCCGTCACGGTGGGGGTCCGTTCTTCGTGGGGGCGGGCGGGGGGAGCGGTCGGACGCAGGGACGGGGAAGGATGGGAGGGCGGCGGGGCTGGTGGGTCAGCCGGCCGTCCACTTCTGGTTGGTGGCGCCGGTGCAGGACCAGGTCTGCAACCGGGTGCCGTCGGCAGAGGACTTGTCCTTGGCATCCAGGCACTTGTCCGCACCGGTGTTGATGAGGTCGCGGGCGGCGGTGTACGTCCACTTCTGGGCGCTGGTGCCGTTGCAGGTGTAGAGCTGGACGACGGCGCCGTCGGCGGTGGAGCCTGCCTCGACGTCCAGGCACTTGCCGAGGGCGCGGACGGTGCCGTCGCCCCCGATGGTCCACTGCTGGGCCGCGCCGCCGGTGCAGTCGTGCAGCTGGATGGGGGTGCGGTCGGCGTCGGAGCCGCCGGCGACGTCGACGCACATGCCGCCGATGCCACGGACCGGGTGTGCGGCGGGGGCGCCGGCGGAGGTGGCGCGGACGTAGTCGACCGTCATCGTCAGCGGGAAGGACGTGGAGGCGTCCGGCGTGCCGGGCCAGTCCCCACCGACCGCCAGGTTGAGGACGACGAAGAACGGGTGGTCGAAGACCCACTTGTCGCCGCCGGTGTCGGCTGGCGTAAGGGTCTTGTACGTGGTGCCGTCCACCGACCAGACGAGGGAGTTCGGGCTCCAGTCGACGGCGAACACGTGGAAGTCGTCGGCGAAGGCGCGGCCGCCCGGCAGGTTGTGCGCGGCACCGAGGCCGCCCGCTCCGGAGTAGCCGGGGCCGTGCACCGTACCGTGCACGGTGTTGGGTTCGCGGCCGATGTTCTCCATGATGTCGATCTCGCCGCTGTTGGGCCAGCCCACGCTGCCGAGGTCGTTCCCGAGCATCCAGAACGCGGGCCAGACGCCTTGGCCGCGCGGGATCTTGATGCGGGCCTCGAAGCGGCCGTACGCCTGGGTGAAGGTTTTGGCGGTGTTCAGCCGGGCCGAAGTGTACTGGCACTGCCCGTACCAGCAGGCGAGGTTGGCGTCGCTGCTCTTGCGCGCAGTGATGACGAGGTTGCCCTGGCCGTCGAGCGCGGCGTTCGAGGTGCTGCTGGTGTAGTACTGCAACTCGTGGTTGCCGAAGCCCGAACCACCCTTCTCCAGGGTCCACTTGGCGGCGTCAGGAGCGCGGCCGGCCGCGCCGTCGAACTCGTCGGACCAGCTCTGCCCGACGACGGCGGCGCCGGCATGCGGGGCGACCGACCGGGTCAAGGACATGAGCACCGCCGCGACCAGGGCGGTGGTCACCAGGAGCACCACTGCGCCGAGGGAGCGGCGGCGTGCGCGATGAGCAGCAGCCATGGGCATGGTTCCTTGTCTGGGTGGGGGGAAGGAAGAGGGCCAGGCCGGCGATCCGTGACGAGTGACACGAGGGATACGAGAGCGCTCTCAAACGAGACGCAATGTCACCCGAGGCAGTGAGTATTACGGAGAGGTAACCGTCATGGCAACGTCAGGCGTCACTCCTCGCACGCCTCTGAGCTGCGGTTTTCTCCTATGGCCTTCGGCTTAACACTCTCTTAAGGCTGGCTTGATGCAGAGGGGTGCGAATCGGAGCCTCACCTGATCGTCGGCCGGACCGCCGCCGCGGGTACTGCGCGCGGGCGTACGTACCGCCTGCCCCCGGCCACCAGGTCCTTCCGGGTGCTCGCGCCCGGAAGGACCTGGTGCCACGCCGGCCTCGGGCGCGTGCAGGGTGAGGCGGTGTCCGGCCTCAGGCGGTGTGCAGCGTCAGGCGGTGTGCAGCGTCAGGCCGTAGCGGCCGAGGATCTCGTTGATCGGCTGGAACCACGTCTGGCCGCCGGACGAGCAGTTGCCCCAGCCGCCGGAGGTGACGCCCTGGGCCTGGTCCCCGCTGAGGAACGAGCCGCCGGAGTCGCCTCCCTCGGCGCAGACGCTGGTCTTCGTCATCTGGTAGACGGCGCCCTGGCTGTAGTTGACGGTCTCGTTCTTGGCGAGGACGGCGCCGCAGTGCCAGTGCGTCGTGGATCCCGACCGGCAGATCGAGGCGCCCACGGGTGCCTCGGCGGAGCCGCGTACCAACTGGTCCGGGATGGTGCCCCAGCCGAGCACCACCGGTACGGTCCACCAGCCGCTGTGGATCCCGACGTACGCGTAGTCGTTGCCGGGGAACGAGGATCCCTGGAAGGTGCCCATCGCGGACCCGTCCCAGCCGCGCACGGCGGCCCCCGCCTGTCCGCAGTGCCCAGCCGTCACGAAGCCGCCGTACACGGAGAAGCCGATCGAACAGCGGACGTTGCCGGTGTAGTACGGGTCGCCGCCGACGGTGCCCGCGGCGTACGTACGGGGCGCCTGCGCCGTCTCGGCGACGGTGACGGGACCGCCGGCCCGGGCCCGGTCGACGAACTCCCGTACGGCGGGGGCTTCCCGCTCGGTACGTACGACCGTGACGACGACACTGTTGGTCCGCGGGTCGACGTGCCAGCCGGCCACCCCGCCGGGGGCGCGCAGCGTGTCCAGGCGCGCTTTGGCGCGGTCCAGCGCGGCGGCGCTGTGCCGGACGAGGCGGGTGTCGGCGCCCGAGGCCCGCACCTCGGACTCCTCCGCACGGTCGGTCACCGCGACGACGAGCCGGCCGGTGGACGGCTCGTACCACGAACCGCCGTACGCATCACCCGCGGCCTGCCGTGCGGTCTTCTCCACGGCCGCGGCGGCCTTTTCCGCACTCAGCCGCGCCTCGGCCTGGGAAGCGGTGAGCCCGAGGTCCCGGCGCATCGCGTCGAGCAGTCCGGCCGAGGCGGACGGCGCCGCGGCAGACGGAGCCGCGGCGGGCGAATCCGCGGCAGACGAAGCCGCGGCGGGCTCCGGAAGCGGGACGGCGCTCGCCACACCGGCGTGGGCGGCGCCCAGGCCGACGGTCAGGAGCAGGGCGGCGATGGCGGCGCGTAAGGGGCGGTCGTGTTTCACGAGACCTCCTGGTGTGGGGATCGAACGCTTGAGAGCGCTCTCACAGAGTGTCAACCGCTACGCTAGCCGCCCCCGCTTGTCAGGTCCATACCAAGCACGGTGCCGCCGCGGCGGCACCCGCGCGACCACTCGGTCACCGGGGACCGCCCCCGGCGCCGAGGGCGGCCTCCCAGGCCCCGGAGCGACCCACGAGTGAGGGCCGGACCGCCCGGTGGAGGGCGGTCCGGCCTTCGCTCGCGCGGGGGGTTATCCGTTGACGACGTGGTCGTAGCGCAGGGCGACGTAGCCCGAGGCGGCGTGGCCGGCGATGCGGCCGTCGCTGCCGCCGTTCAGGTAGTCCTGACCGCGCATCATGTCGTCGTTGGTGTTCGCCTCGTGGATGTACGAGAACTTGCCCGCGGCTTTGTCGACCCACTTCTCGAAGAGCACCACGTGCCCGTCCAGGGTGTTCAGCGCGTCACCGGGCTGGAGCTCGGACTTGGAGATGGTGGCGGCGGTGCCCGGCAGGCTCTGGGTCGTGTAACTGGTACCGGCGTGCCAGACCATGGAGACGAAGCCGGAGCAGTCGGTGCGGTAGGCGTGGTCGCCGTCCGGGTCGGAGGCGTACGCGCTCTGGTCGTAGGCGATGTCACGGCTCAGCCAGTTCGCGGCGCGGCTCATGATCTCGCTGCGCGCGATCTGGCCGCCCTTGGTGGAGGGGGTGGGGGTGGGGGGCGCCGGCGGCTGGTAGGTGCAGTCGTTGGCGAAGGCGGAGAGCAGGCTCTGGGTCCAGCCGCTCGTGTCGACCGGGTCGGCGGGGTGGTAGGCGATGTCGTCGCCCTTGCCGTCGGTGGGGTCGGCGTCGTGGTACCAGTACATCCCGCCGTTCGTACGGCCGTAGTAGAGGCCGCCGCCGGGCGAGACGAGGTTGTCGACCGCCGACCAGCCGGAGCTCTTGAGCTCCGAGCTCTCCCAGTCTCCGACGCCGTTGATCTGGTAGGACAGCAGGCGGCCGTCGGCGGTGGAGGCGATGAGGACGTCGTCGCCCGCGGCGGCGAGCGTCTTCAGGACGAAGCCGGTGTCGATCACGGCGTGCTTGGCGATGTGGGCGGGTCCGGCGGGCTTGGCCTGGGAGACGTTGTAGCGGTGGAGCTCGCCGCCGACCGTGCCGTAGAGGTGACCTGCGCCGTCGTAGGTCAGCTTGTCGAAGGTCCAGCCGCTGTCCCAGATCTTCGTGACACCGGCCAGGGCCAGGGCGCTGTCGTTGGTCTGGATGTCGACGCGGTACAGCGCGCCGGCCGTCGAGGTCACCAGGACGGTGTTGAAGTTGAGGGTGGCCATCGCCTTGGGCGTGAAGCCGAGGTTCGCGCCGACCAGGGTCTTGACGCGGTCACCGGTGTTGGGGGCTATCGCCGTGTAGGTGAGGCGGCCGTCGGGGAGGATGCCGTAGACCGACACGTTGCCGCCGCAGATGGCGGCGGCCTGGGCGGGCGCCGAGGTGAGGGTGATCATGCCGAGAGTGGTGGCAGAGACGGCCAGGGTGGCGGCGAGGCGGCGCTTGAGTGACGACGAGGACATGGGTGTCTCCAGGTTCTGGGCAGCCCTGACGTACGCGCGTCGGGCCGGGAGGTGAGGGAAGGTAAGGGGAGGTAAGGGGAGGCGGAACGGGCGAGCGGGCGCGGCTCGGGGCCGTTCAGTACCAGTTGTTGTTCAGGAAGTGGGTCCAGGCGCCGCAGGGCGTGCCGTACTGGCCGTCGATGTAGGACAGTCCCCACTTGATCTGGGTGACCGGGTTGGTGCGCCAGTCGTCGCCGAAGGCGTCCATCTTCGAGCCGGGCAGGGCCTGGGGGATGCCGTACGCCGTGGAGTTCGGGTTGTCGGCCCAGTAGCGCCAGCCGCTCTCCCTGTCCCAGAGCTGCTCCAGGCAGTTCCACTGGCTGGTGCTGTTCCAGGCGCCGGCGTCGTGCCGGTTCATCAGGTCGCGGCCGGCCGCCTTCACGGCGGGTATGTCGTGGCCGTCGAGCGGGTCCGCGGTGGTGGTGCAGTTGAAGGTCCCCGGCTGGGCGGAGAGCAGTCGCTGCGTCCAGCCGCCGGTGTTGACGGGGGTGTCGTTGTGGTACGCGATGTCGGTTCCGGAACCGTCCGCCGGATTGGCGTCCTTGTACCAGTACATGGCGCCCGTGGTTTCGATCCGGCCGTAGAAGAGGCCGCCGCCGGGCGATACGACCTGGTCGAAGCCGGACCAGCCGGACGGCTTGAGGTCGTCCCGGTCCCAGGTGCCATCGGCGTTGATCTTGTAGGAGTAGAGCGCGCCGGCCGACGTGGTGGCGAGCAGACGGTCGTCTCCGGCGGCCGTGAGGGTCTTCAGGACGAAGCCGCTGCCGATCTCCTTGCGCTGGCCGATGTGCGCCGAGCCGGTCGGCTTGGGCTGTGAGACCAGGTATTGGAGCAGGACCCCGCCCGCCGTGCCGTAGAGGTGGCCGTGTCCGTCGTAGGTGAGCTTGTCGTGGGTCCAGCCGCTGTCGAAGATCTTGACGGGCGGGCGTTCCAGGACGAGGGACTCGTTGTTGGTGAGGACGTCGAGGCGGTAGAGCGCGCCCGTCGTCGAGGTCACCAGGACGGTGTTGAAGTCGAGGGTGGCCATCGCCCTGGGCTCGAACCCCAGGTCCGCTCCGACCCGCACCTTCTTCAGCGCGCCGGTGGCCGGGGTGATGGTGCTGAAGGTCAGGCGGCCGTCGGGAAGGACGCCGTAGATCGAGGCGGTCCCGCCGCACGTGGTCGCGGCCTCGGCGGCCGGGGCGGCGGCGACGGCCGCGGCGGTGAGCAGGCAGGCTCCGAGGGCGGTCGAGAGGGCGGCTCCCGCGCTCTTACGGGCGGCCTGACGGAGGGTGGCGGTCACTGTGCTCTCCTGGGGAACGTTCGCGGCGCGGCTCGCCGGGGCGGTAGCCGTGCGCCCGCAGCGGGGCGCGGGCGCCGTCGAGGATGGCGTGGGCCTGGGTGAGGGCCGCGGCTTCGGAGGCGGCCCTCAGGAAGAGGTAGACGTCCACGCCGTCGGCCGCGGCTTTGGTCCGCAGGTGTTCGAGTCCGTGGGCGGCGGGCGTGTGGGCCCAGATCAGATCGGAGACGAGCGCGAGCACGCCCTCCGGGTCCGGATCGGCACGTGGCCCTGAGAGTGAGGCCCGTACGACGCGCATTGCGGTCAGTCCCAGTTGATGCTGTCCCGGGCGGACTCGGGCGCGGTGTCCCAGTTGATGCTGTCCTCGATTGACGCGGGCGCGGTGTCCCAGTTGATGCTGCCGTCGGCGGCGGCGCTGACGCTGTGGTCCTCGGCGGCGGCCGCCGAGGCGGTGGTGACCGCGCCGGCGCACAGGGCGGTGAGGACGGCGGCGACAGCGGCGAAGCGGGCGGTGCGGGCGGTGCGGGCGGTGCGGGCGGTGCGGGACATGGTTTCCCCCAGGTCACAGGCATGGAAGCGAGGCGTTCGGTGCGGTGTGCTGCGCGCTGGTCCGGATCGTCCTTGCGGCTCTGGCCTGAGTCGGGGAGTTTCGTCCCCGCCGTCCCGGTGAACACCATGTTGCTGCCCGCGGGACCTGCGAAGAAGAGGTTCCGGCTGGCACCAACAGGCCTGGCACCTTGGTGACAGACTTCGCCTACGATCGCGGGGGCGACGCCCGCCGGGGGCGGCCCAACTACAGCCGGGGGGCTGGGAGATGCTGCAAACGCTGGGGCTCGGAGCCGACGTGGAAGCCGTGTACCGGGGCATGCTGGCCGACCCTTCGGGAGGCATCACCGAGCTCAGTGACCGCCTCGGTCTGACCGAGACCCGGGTCCGCGAGGGCCTGGACCGGCTCGTCGACCTCGACCTGCTCAGACCGTCCCGCGACTGCCCGGGCGGCCTGCGCGCGGTGCGACCCGAACTGGGCTTGGAGCTGCTCCTGCGGCGCCAGGAAGAGGAGCTGGCCAGGCAGCAGCAGGAACTGGCCCGCAGCAAGGCCGCCGCGGCGCAGGTGGTTTCCGAGTTCGCCGGACTCAGCCCCAACACCGAGGTCGACGGCGCGGAACGGCTCGTGGGGATGGACGCCATCCAGGGCCGCCTGGAGCAGCTCGCCCACGGACTGACCAGGGAGTGCCTGGCGATCCTGCCGGGCGGCGCACTGTCGGAAGCGAGCCTGGAGGCTTCCCGGCCGCTGGACCGGCGGGCATTGGACCGCGGCATCGAGATGCGCTCGGTCTACCAGGACAGCGCCCGCAACGATCCGACGACGCTGGCCTACGCGCGGTGGCTGACCGAACAGGGCGGCCAGGTGCGGACGAGTCCGCTCCTGCCGCCGCGCCTGCTGATATTCGACCGCGCGGTGGCGGTCGTCCCGATCGACCCGGACCACTCCCGGCTCGGCGCCCTGTGCACCAGCGCGCCCGGGATCGTGGCCTCCCTGACCACACTCTTCGAGCAGACGTGGGATTCGGCGGTACCGCTCGGCGCGGACCGGCCCCGCCCCAGCGACACCCTTCCCACCACGACCGAACTCGAACTGCTGAAGCTCCTGGCCTCGGGCATGACCGACGAGGCCGCCGCCAAGCGCCTCGGGGTGTCCCTGCGCACCGTTCGGCGCCAGATGTCCGCCCTGATGGAACGCCTCCACGCGACGAGCCGCTTCGAAGCCGGCCTCAAAGCGGCGCAGCAGGGCTGGCTCTGACGATCGGGGGCATCGGCCGCCATGTCACACATCTCCGCCCCGGGAGAGAGGGGCAGGGCGGAGATGCGGCTCGGGGCGGGGTGGGGGAGACCAGCAGGCGCCGAGGTCCTCCAGACGCCCCGTTCACCGGTGGTGCCCGGCGTCTCGTTCTGCGTCCGCCACTGGGCCCGGGCGTTCCCCCACCGGGTGCCCAGCAGCGCCGGTCAGCCAGGTACTGACCGACCGTGATGAAATACCACAGCTCCTCCGGCGTACCGTCCAAGGCCTTGTCGGCCTCGGCACGCAGAGCGTCATTGATACCCGGACGGGCCAGGATCCGGGCGACGGCAACCCGCTCGTCTCGGCCCGGGCCAGACGCAGGCCGGTCGCCAGGACCGCAGCCCGGTCGGCCGGGGTCCCGGACAGCGCCTTGTTGGCCAACCACGACCGCCACAGCACCCTGCGCAACCTCCAACCCCCTCCCCGGCGAGCGCGGCCGCGGTACGCACCGCGCGCTGAAGGGACTGCCGGGCGCTCTCCAGCAGGCCGCGCCGGTGCGCCTTCGCCAGCTCCCCCGTCGACGGACGACGCACCGCCGTACGGTCCTGCGGCGACATCGCCGTCAGGCCCCAACGCGCCTCAAACCGGCGGGCGGCGGCGTGACCCCCAGCACGTCGCGCATCGCGCAGCCGGGTGAAGAATTCAACATGGTCCTGTCCAAAGGCCAGTCGCCGTCCACCCCGGGTGCCTTCGGTACGTTCGATGACGTACCGAACCAGCAATTCGTTCGCGACCAACCGGCCGTTCGGACGGACTGGAAGGACGACGTGTCCGTGCTCCAGCGCTACCGGATACCGGAAGGGGGCGACCCCATCCGCATTCAGGAGAGCATCATCGGACCGCAGACCGATCCGACGCTGGGGCACCTGCCGGGCGGCGCCGGCCAACTCGAAATCCTGAATTACACCGACCGAGCCCGGCTGATCCCAGTCGGCCCTCCTGTGGAGATACCCAAGTGACAGCAGAAGGAGCAGAGGTGTCCCTCGCTTGGACGGCGGGCGAAACCGCGGTCCGCTGGAGCGATAGGACTGCGGGCACCACGGTGGACAAGCACTACGCCAAGCCGCCGCAGGCCGTGGTTGCGTGGCGGCAGGGTGGTGAGACGCTGGTGCTCGTGGTCGAGGCTCTGAACACCCAGCCGTTCACTCCCGTCGACAACGCGGTGCTGTACCAGGCTGACGGCTCCGAGAAGTTCCGTCTCACCCCGCCGCGGGAGATGTCCGGCGACCCGAACGCGGTCTTCGGTTTCTACACCGCCTACCTGGGCGCTGAGGGAGTGCCCGTCTTGGTCATCGCCACCCGGGCGGGGGATCTCCAGGGTCGGGTGGACGTACGATCCGGGAAGGTCCTGGACACCCGCACCTGGCGGTGACCCGGCGGAGCCCTTGACGGCCGTTGGCCGGCGCCTGTTGCGGAGGACCCGATTGGCCGTACCACCGCCCAGACGGCCGCAGGCCTGATCGGGGCGAGCGCGACTCTGCAGGGATACCGCCGTTGATCCGCACGAGCTCGTTGACGCCCGCCCCCATCCCGGAGTTGTCCGCACCGGTCTCCACGCTGGGGGTCCGGGCCTCAGCGGGCCAAGCGGAATGATGCAGCCGATACGACTCCGCCTACTTCGCATCCCACGCCTCCGCGAGCGCGACCACGTGATCGATATCCAGCTTGAGGGCTCCGGTGACGGCGCGAGTCGTCCAACACGCAGCGGCGGGTGTCGGCGCGGCGCTGCAACGCCCCGCACGGCGGCCGGCCCGCCCCGGTGTCCTCGACGACGAGTTCGCCGTCGAGGACCAGGCCGTGCGGCGGCTGCGCCTCGGCTGCGGACACCAGGTCCGGCCACCGGTCCTTGGACCAGCGCCCCGCAGCGGGTCTGCACGAGCACCGCGCCACCCGGACCGGCCGGGGTGAACAGCAGCGCCCGCTACCCGTCCGGCTCCTCCTCGTACGCCACCCCCGCCCGCAGCGCGGCCGGGCCCGGCACGGCCTCCGCGGCCTCCCTCACCGATTTCCGGCCCCATGTTCCAGGGTCGGCCCGACCGGGCTAAAGCCGGCCGGCGCGTCATCCATCCGGGGGTGCAGCGGTCCCGTCAGAGCGGGCCCGACCCGGGCCCTGCACGCCTGCCTGCGCCGGCGCAACCCGAACGCCCGCCACCCCTACGCCCTCGCAGCCCTACGCAGCGAACGGGCGCGCATCCGCAGCGAGAAGGGATCCGCTGGGGTGGGAGCGCGCTCGTGAGATTCGAAACGGCAGCTGGACCTACCACGACCGATCCTGCAGCCTAGGCGGACGGTTGGGCACGAACCGCACCATCTTCGTAGCCGGATCCTCCAGCGGCTCGGAGAAGCGTGCCGGCCAGTGCTCCATCGGCCCGAGGTACTTGCCCAACTTCCTTTCCGCCCGCGCCCGGTCAAGCGCCACTGTTTCGGCGCTCCCCCGGCACGTCACGGAGAACACCTCCCCCGTGGCCGGCTCGCAGGTATCCACGACCAGTGCCATGCGCGGATCTTCGGCGATGATGTGCTCCAGCCGGGAGTACGCGCCAGTGAGCCACCAGAATGCCCCCTCCTCCCAGATGAACCACACCGGGCGGACCGAGGGGCCCCCGGTTGCCACACGGGCGACCAGCGGGCGGGCCAGGAATTCGTTCACGTCCATCGCGGCAATGTAGCGGCGCACCTCCGGGCGCAGTCGCGCAGGGTGGTTCGAGACGCCTCCTACGGACACCCGGACTCGGCGATGTCGCGCAACGACCAAGCGTCAACGCTCCACGCGCAACCGTTCCGTCGCGGTCAGCGTGGGGCAGCGAAGCTCCCTGGGCGTGATGCGCCCAGGGGGCTCTCGGCAGGGTCGGCTCTCCTGACCGGCGGACTAGGCCGTGTGTCGAAAGTGGATCTTGAGCGTTGGATGATCGCTGTTCATGGGGCGGGGAGATCTCACGGATGAACAGTGGGCGGTGCTGGAGC